>JAJTHD010000157.1 GCA_021297925.1 Lysobacteraceae bacterium | reverse complement strand
GAAAGGCCCGGGAAGCGTAACCGCTACAGGCCGAGGTCCGTGTGCTGCAGCGCCGCAGTGCCGGCGGTGCCGACGGCCCGCGGCGAGCCGTCGATCCGACGGTCCGCCGGCGGCGCGCCGTCGTCGATCCGAGCCTGCATGGTGTCCGCCGCGGCCCAGGCGTAGGGCAGCAAGGGCAGGTAGCGGGCGGCGAACGTCGGCAGCCCGAGGAAGGCGTCGAAATGCTGCACATGGGCGACGGACCAGTGGGCCGCCGTGCTGCCTTGCGAGCGCGCCCAAGCCACGTAGGGTGCGGTGCTGAACGCCTCCGGCACCAGGCCGTCGTCGCGGCCGTGGACGACGATGACGGGCAGTCCGGGACGGGGCGCGCGGGGCCGGGTCGCGGCCACGGCCTGCCGCAGGGTGCGGGCGTCGGCGTCGTCGCCCGTCCACAGCGCGCGCAGGGCTTCGAGGCCGCGGCGACGCCCATCCTCGACCGGCGGGTCGAGCAGCACGACCCCGCTGCCGGGAGGGAGGCCGGAACTGTCGCTCCACCACAGGGCCGCCTCGGCGGGCATGGGGGGCGAGGCGCCGCCGTCCGGCCCGTACGCGGCGTAGCGGTAGCCGGCGGGCATGTCGTGGGGCTTGCGGCGCAGGTAGGCGGAGGCATAGCCCGCGGCCACGGCGCGCCACAGGTCGAGCGGGGCCGACAGGGCCGCGGCGTCCAGCGCCGCGTCGGTCCAGCCCGCGGCCGCCAGCGTCGCGCGCCCCTCGGCGCTGGCGAGGTCGACGAGGGCGGCTTCGGTCGCGACGTCATAGAGCGGACGGGCGCCATCGACGTGCACGTTCGGCGAGACGGCCACCACGCCGGCCACGGGCGGGGCCACCCACGCGTCTCCGGACGCATCGCGGCCCAGGTCCAGCATCGGGTCGCCGGCCAGCCCCGCGGCCTGCAGCACCGCCGTGCCGCCGTTGGAGACGCCCAGCAGCAGCACCTGGAGGCGCTGCGGTGGGATGCCATGCTCGCGCTCGATCATGCGCGCGGCGAAAGCCGCCGTCTGCAGCACATGGCGGCCCCAGTCGGCCTCCGGGTGGTCGCCGGAATGCGCGTGGGGAATGGCCACGGTGCCGTCGGCATCGACGCGCTGCCAGTCGGTGCCCGCGCCCTTGTCGGTCGTCGCCACCGCGCAGCCGCGGGGCAGGCCCCAGCCGCCCAAGAGGGCGATCGCGCCGTAGATGCCCCGCGAGCCGGACGAGGCGCCCACCACGAGGCAGGGCCGCGCCCGATCGAAGGCGTCGGGCAGAAGCAGCATCATCCGGTGCGGCCGGCGCGCGCCGGGCAGGGTGGCGTCGCCGTGGTACTCGCGGCCGGGCACGGGGGCGAGATCGCCGTAGACCGTCCCCAGCCCGCCCCCGGGCGCGACATCGGCAATGCCGCGCCAGTTGGTCCACAGCGCGCGCCGTCGCAACTCGTCGAAGGTCGGCGCGGCCGGGTCGGCCAGCGCCGGGATCGGCCCGCGCAGGCCGTCGAGGCCGAGGCCGCCGGTGAGCAGGTCGGCATGGCGACGTTCGGCCGGCGCGGCGACGCGCTCGGCGGCGACCGCCGGTGTCGCGAGGGCGGCGCCGACGAGCAACGGGGCGAGCAGGGCGGTGGGAATGCGGGGCATGGCAGGAGTCTGGACGGCCGGCGACGCGCGGCCATCGTACTTTCGTCCATCCATGCGCCCGCCCGGCCTTGGCACGCTGGGGGCCCCATCGGAGACTTCGACATGCTCGACCGCTTCCTCGACGGCCGCCGCGCGCTCGTCACCGGCGCCACCTCCGGCATCGGCCTCGCCGTCGCCGAAGCCCTGGCGGCCGCGGGTGCCGAGGTGCAGATCAACGGCCTCGGGGACGCCGGGCAGGTCGAGGCGGCGCGAGCCGCCGTGCGTGCCGCCGGCGGCCGCGAGGTGCGCCACCACGGGGCCGACCTCCGCGATGCGGCCGCCATCCGGGCCATGCTCGACGCCGCCGGTCCCATCGACGTGCTGGTCAACAACGCGGGCGTCCAGTTCACCGCATCGCTGGGCGACATGCCGGACGAGCGCTGGGACCAGATCATCGCCATCAACCTGTCGGCGTGCTTCCACGCCATGAAGGCGGTGCTGCCGGGCATGCAGGCGCGAGGCTTCGGGCGCGTGGTGAACATCGCCTCGGTGCACGGCGTGGTCGCCTCGGTCGCGAAGGCGCCCTACGTCGCCGCCAAGCACGGCCTCGTCGGGCTGTCGAAGGTCGCCGCGCTCGAATGCGCCGCCGCCGGCTCGCGCGAAAGCGGCGGCGTGACCGTCAACTGCGTCTGCCCCGGGTGGGTCGAGACCGCGTTGATCGAGCCGCAGATTGCCGCCCGTGCCGCGCAGGCCGGCGGCGATCGAGACGCCGGCATCCGTGCGCTGCTGGCGGAGAAGCAGCCCAGCGGGCGCATGGCGCTGCCGTCCGAGATCGCCGCGCTGGTGCTGTTCCTGTGCCGGCGCGAGGCGCACAACCTCAACGGCGCGGCCCTGCCCGTCGACGGTGGCTGGACCGCGCAGTGATCGCTTAGCCTGCGGCCATGCACCGCCTGCTGATCGTCGACGACCACCCGCTCTATCGGCTGGCCCTGCGCCAGACGGCCGAGGCGGCGTTGCCCGGTGCGCGCGTCGACGAGGCTGGCGATCTCGAGGCCGCGAAAGCCGCGCTGCAGGCGTGTCCCGAGATCGACCTCGTGCTGCTCGACCTGCAGCTTCCGGGCACCCACGGCCTGCTGGCGCTGGGCGAATTGCGCGCGCTGCACCCGGACGTCGCCGTCGCCATCCTGTCGGCCCGCGACGACGCGCCCACCGTGCGCCAGGCGCTGGCGATGGGTGCCTGCGGCTACATCACCAAGCATGCGGCGACGGCGGAACTCCACGATGGGCTGAAGGCGCTGCTGGGGGGGCATGCGTGGCTGCCCGCGACGCTGCGTGAGCGGCTCGCGCGCACGCCGCGCGACGGGGCCGCGGAGTCCACCGCGGCGCGACTCGCCAGCCTGTCGCCGCAGCAGCTCAAGGTCCTTCAACGCGTCGCCGAGGGGCGGCTGAACAAGCAGATTGCCGACGAACTCGGCATCCAGGAGCGCACGGTCAAGGCGCACCTGACCGTCGTGTTCGAGAAGCTCGGCGTGCGCAATCGCACGCAGGCCGGCGTCCTGCTGCAGGCGCTGGCGGACGGCGGCGGCTGAGCACCGCCGCTTGGCGTCAAAGCCCGAGCGCGAACAGCCCGAGGCAGACCAGCAGGCCGAGGCCCGGCACGATGACCGTCAGCGCGCCGACGGGCAGGTAGGCGTCCTTGTGCGTCTCCCCGCAGATCGCGCGGATGGTGGTGACCACGTAGCCGTTGTGCGGCAGCGAGTCGAGCACGCCGGAGCTGATCGCCACCGAGCGGTGCAGCTGGTCGGGGTTCACGCCCTGGGCGAGGAAGGCCGGCGCGAGGATCGGCAGCGCGATCGCCTGGCCCCCCGAGGCCGAGCCGGTCATCGCCGCGATCAGGCTGACGGCGACCGCGGCGGTCGCGACGTCCGAGCCCGGCAGGTGCGTGATCGCCTCGACGGCGACGCCGAAGGCCGGCGACAGCTTGGCCACGGCCCCGAAGCCGACGACCGCCGCGGTATTGCCAATGGCGATCAGGGCGCCGGTGCTGCCCTCGCCGATGGCCTTGCCCGGCTGGCGCAGCGTGCGCAGGCACAGCAGGGCCACGGCCACGCCGCCGGTGAGCAGGGGG
>JAJTHD010000132.1 GCA_021297925.1 Lysobacteraceae bacterium | reverse complement strand
GTCTGTTTCAAGATTCCTACCGGCGGCGGCAAGACGCTGCTTGCTGCGGCGAGCGTCGCGCGGGTTTTCTCGCTCTACCTCAAGCGGCAGACTGGGCTGGTGCTCTGGGTGGTGCCCAATGAGGCCATTTATCGGCAGACGCTGAAGGCGCTCTCCGACCGCGATCATCCCTACCGCCAGATCCTCAACGTGGCCGCTGCCGGTCGGGTGAAGATTCTCGAGAAGACGTCTCCCTTGACCCGCCTCGACACCGATTCACACCTTTGCGTGATGGTGCTGATGCTGGCGTCGGCGGCCCGTGTCAGCAAAGAAACGCTTCGCCTGTTCCGCGATCGCGGCAGCGTACTCGGCTTCCTGCCGCGCGAGGACGACGTCGAGGCGCATTGGGCGCTGCTGCAGAAGGTGCCCAACCTCGATGTCTATGCGCCTGTGGGGCAGTCGCAGGAGGCCGCGCGCCGCCAGAAAGGCAGCATCGTCAAGAGCTCGCTCGGCAACGTCATGCGTCTGCTTCGCCCGATGATCGTGATGGATGAGGGCCATCACGCCTACACCGAGAATGCGCTGTCGACGCTCGACGGATTCAATCCGTCACTGCTGCTGGAACTGTCGGCAACACCTCGCGTGGCGTCGGCGAAGGGCGGCGGCTCCAACATCCTCGTGGACGTGCGCGGCACCGACCTCGACGACGCGCAGATGATTAAGCTTCCGATCCACGTCGAGGCCAAGCGATGGACCGACTGGCAGAGCTGCGTGGCCGCGTCGTTGGCAAAGCTCGATGAGCTGCAGGCCGCGGCCGAGAGGCTGCAGGGTGAGACGGCGCGATACGTCCGCCCGATCCTGCTGGTGCAGGTGGAAAGGACCGGAAAAGATCAGCGTGACGCCGGCTACATCCACGCCGATGATGCCCAAGCCTATTTGCTGCAGCTCGGGCTGCAGCCGAGACATATCGCCGTCAAGACCTCGGAAAAGGATGATTTGAAGTCGCCGGAGAACCTCGATCTGCTTTCGCCTCTGAACGAGGTGCGCGTCATCATCACCAAGCAGGCGCTGCAGGAGGGCTGGGACTGTCCGTTCGCCTACGTGCTCTGTTCGCTCGCCGCGAGCCGCAATGCGGCGGCCATGACGCAGCTCGTCGGCCGCATCCTGCGACAGCCTGCCGCGACGAAAACGGGTTGCGCCCCGTTGGACAGCTGCTACGTCTATTGCCACGACGCGCAGACCGGAGAGATTGTCGAGCGCATTCGCAAGGCGTTGGAAGGCGAGGGCATGGGCGACCTCACCGCCAAGGTGAAGGGTGATGATCCCGATGCCGAGGCTCGCGAACGCTTGGTAATGAGACGTCGTCCGGCGTTCGCCGGGCTACGGCTGTTCCTTCCGCGTGTGACGTGGAACGAAGGCACGCATCGCCGTGAGCTGGTTTACGAAAGCGACGTCCTAACGGGCCTCGACTGGAACCGGCTCGATCCGCATCGCCTTGCGCAGTCTTGGGCTCCTTCGTCGTCTGCAACGGCCAGCGAGCATGTCGTCGTCGATCTTGGCGTGCTGCGCGGAGCGGGCGTCAGCGCCGTTGCGCCGGACGGCGGCCAAGCGCCCGGACTCGCGCGTGCCCGTATCGTGCGCGCCCTGATCGACCTGGCGCCAAACCCGTGGCTGGTGTGGCGGTGGGTCGGCGTCGTTGTCGACCGGCTGATTTCTGGTGGCTTTTCGGAGGACGACATCGGGGCGTCGTCGGCGTCATTGATTGAAGCTCTTCGGGTAGACATCGAAGCCCAGCGGGACGAGTTGGCGCAGGCTAGTTTTGATGCACTTGTAGCCGAAGGTCGGATCGGCTTCAGCCTCCGGGCGGATGCAACAGACTACGAGCTGCCGTTCGAACAGGCCATCGATGCGCCCGGCGCGCTGGTGTCGCTCCAACGCCCCGACAGGCGGCCGGTTGAGAAGAGTCTTCTTGAGCCCGCGCTTCGGCTTTCCGACATCAACGATTTCGAGGCGGAGTTCGCGGGCTACCTTGATAGCCGCAGCGCTCTCGAGTGGTGGCACAGGAATGTGGCGAAGACCCAATACGGCTTGCAGGGCTGGCGTCGCAACAAGGTCTATCCCGATTTCGTCTTCGGCAGCGCGTGGGAGAACGGCGACAAGCGACTCGTGCTGCTGGAGACAAAGGGCGCCTATCTCGCCGGGTCGGTCGATACGGCGTACAAAAAAGCGCTGCTCGAGCGGCTCTCCGAGATGTTCAGTGACGGGCGCGTCTCGCCGGCCGGCGAGCTGTCGCTCGAGGGCATCAATGGAACGACAGTGGAGTGCGATTTGCTGATCGATCAGGCGTGGCAAGGTGTGCTGGAGTTCCGGTATTTCAGAGGCTCGGGCTCCAGAAGGCCTGAGCGGCCGACGGGATGAGGCGATGACGCCGCGGATACGGCGGGACGGGCAGCCTTTGTGGCCTGTTCCTTCGCGTTGAGCCCCTTAGATGCCCAAGACCACCCTTGTCTTCGCCGCCCTGCTGATCGCCCTCGGCGTCGGCGCCTTCTCGATGTCATCCAGCCGAACGGCGCTGCTTCCGGCCTATGTCGGCATCGCGCTCGCCGTGCTGGCCAGCCTGTCGCTGGCCTTCGAGCGCACCCGCAAGCACCTGATGCACGTCGCCGCGGTCGTCGCCCTGCTCGGCGCGCTCGCGCCGGCAGCGGCCCTGGCCATCCGTGCCGCGGCGATGAGTCCACTGGCGCTGGGCGTCAACGTCGGCATGCTGCTCCTGTCGGGCACGGTGCTCGCCCTGATGGTGCGGTCCTTCATCGCCGCCCGGCGTGCGGCGGCTCCTACGGCCTGACCCGCCGCCGCGCGCCGGTACACTGCGCGCATGTCCGTCACGAATGCCCTCGCCGTGCTCCGCGCGGCGTTGCCCCGCGTCATCGAAGGCCTGCCATCGCCGACGGCGGTGCTGGTGCTCCGTGCCTGCCCGGGGGTCGCCCGGGACCTGCCCGCGGGCACCGACGTGGCCGCCGAACAAGGCCACCGACCGCTGCACGACGCCCTCGCGGCCGAGGGCGTTCGCGTCTTTTCCGAAGGCCAGTGTGCGACGGCCGCGCCCCCCGCCCTGGTCGTGGTGCTGCCGCCGCGCTCGCGAGAGGAAGGGCGGGCCTTGCTCGCCCGGGCCCTGCGCACCGTCGCGCCCGGCGGCGTGGTGCTGGCCGCAGCGCTCAACGACGATGGCGCCAAGAGCTACGAGAAGGACCTCGCTGCGCTGTTGCCGATCGCCGGCGTGGTGAGCAAGGCGCACGGGAGGGCATTCTGGACCGTGCCTCGGCCCGCGACCCTCCCCGATGACGCGCAGGCGCTGGCCGGGCGCTGGCTCGCCGCCGATACGCCTCGCCGCGACGCGGCCACCGGCCTATGGACCCGTCCGGGCGCGTTCAACGAGGGTCGCCTCGATGCCGGGTCCGCGCTGCTCATCGAGCACCTGCCGACGACGCTGCGCGGTCGCGTCGCCGACCTCGGGGCCGGCAGCGGCCTGCTCGCCCGCGCCGTGCTCGCGCGTTGCCCGGGCGTCACCGCGGTCGATCTCTTCGAAGCCGAGGCGCGCTCGCTCGATCTCGCCCGGCGCAACCTCGAAGGCGCCCGCGTGCCCGTCGCGTTCCACTGGCATGACGTCGCCGCCGGCGTGCCCGGTCGCTACGACACCATCGTCTGCAACCCGCCCTTCCATGTCGGCGCCCGCAGCGTGCCGGCGTTGGGGCGTGCCTTCATCGCCTCCGCCGCGCGCGCGCTGGCGAAGGACGGCCAGCTGCTCCTCGTCGCCAACCGCCACCTGCCCTACGAGGACGAGCTCCGTGCCCTGTTCGGCCGCGGCGAGTCGCTGGCCGAGGCGGGCGGCTTCAAGGTCTACCGCGCGTGGGCGCCGAAGGCCATCGCATGAGCAAGCCCGCGAAGCTCCGCCAGTACTTGCAGGCCCTCGGTTACGGCACCCGCCGCGAGGTCGAGGCCCTCGTCGCGACGGGTCGCGTGACCGACGCGGCCGGCGAACCGCTCTACGTCGACGACGAGGTCGGGGAGGGCGCGCCTGCACGCGGCGGGCATCGTCTGCCGCACGACGCGGTCCGTGTCGACGGGGCGCCGCTCGATCCCGCGCCCGGCCTGCTGGTCGCGCTGCACAAGCCGGTCGGCGTGACCTGTTCGACCAAGGACCCGGGCAAGCTCGTCTACGACCTGCTGCCGTCGCGCTGGAAGGCCCGCGAACCGATCGTGTCGACCGTCGGGCGGCTCGACAAGGACACCTCGGGCCTGCTGCTGCTGACCGACGACGGCCAGCTCCTGCACCGGCTCACCAGCCCGAAGCATCACCAGCCCAAGCTCTACCGCGCCGCGCTGGCCGAGGACCTGCGCGGCACCGAGGCCGCGCTGTTCGCCGCCGGCACGCTGATGCTCGAGGGCGAGACCAAGCCCCTGCTGCCCGCCGCGTTGGAGGCGATGGGGCCTCGGGAGGCACGACTCACGCTCCACGAGGGCCGCTATCACCAGGTGCGCCGGATGTTCGCCGCCACCGGCAATGCCGTGGTCACCCTGCATCGCGAGGCGATCGGTGGCCTTGCGCTCGACGCCCTCGGCCTCGCGCCCGGTGAGTGGCGCCTGCTGGGGCCCGCGGAGCGGGCGTTGCTGGGGGGCTGACGCGGCGCGGGGCGCTCAGCCCCGGTGGAAGTCGCCGATGCCTTCGACGATCGCGCTGAAGGCCTCGCGTTCGGCCTCCGACAGGCCGGGGTGCCAGGTGTCCATCAGCAGGATCACGCGCGTGCGGTCGCTGCGGTTCCAGGCCTCGTGCATCCACGTGTCGTCGAAGGCCCACATCCGGCCTTCCTCCCATGCCCGCGCCTCGCCGCCGACGGTCAGCACGCAGTCGTCGGGGACGATCAGCGGCAGGTGCGCGACCAGCCGCGCGTTGGTGACGCCGTGGTGGGGCTTGATGTGCGTGCCCGGCGCGAGGATCGAGAAGCAGATCTCCGGCGCGTGCTCGCGGATGCGGACCAGCGGCGTGGCCTGAACCGCGTGGGCCGTGCGCGGGGCGAGGGCGGCGTTGTCCGGGAAGGCCTCGCCGTGGCGATGGAAGAAGAACGCGTCCCAGCGGGCGTCGTGGCCGCCGCCGAGGTAGGGATCGAGCGAGACGCCGTCCGGCGCATCGAGGAAGGGCTGCAGCGTGCCGCGGCCGGCGAGCAAGGCCTCGGCCTCGGCGCGCAGGTCCTGCCACTGCGATTCCAGACGCTCGAACCACGGGAAGTCGCCGCGGTCGTGCCAGCCACGCACCGGCAGGCCGGGCACGTACAGGAAGGTCGGGGCCTGCCGCGGGTCCTCCGGCGGGTGCGCGGCGACGCCGAGCCAGTGCTCCAGCATCGCCCGGAGCCGGCGCATCGCATCGCGGCCGTGTCGGGATTCCCACGGCTCGACGATGCCCATCAACAGCGGCACGCGGTGCTCGCGCACCTCGGCCATCGCGTGCAGCACGTCGTGCTGCAGGTGGGGTGGCGTGGTGGTCTCGTCCAGCCAGAGACCGCGCGACTGCGCGCCGGTGATCGCGCGCAGGTACTGCGACACCGCGCCCCGGCGGTCGCCGCGCCGCTCGCGCAGTCGGCCGAGGTGCAGTTGCGCCGTCGACAGCGTCGGGTCGAGCGCCAGCGCCTCGCGCAGCGCGGCCTCGGCGGCATCGAGCTCGCCCGCCGCGGCCAGCGCCACGCCGTGGCTGCGGGCCACCTGGGCATTCGACGGGTCGAGCCGTCGGGCCTCGGCCAGGTGGCGCACGGCGTCGGCCGGCCGGCCGGCCGCCATCGCCTCGCGCGCGGCCTGCATGCGCGCGGCGCGCTCGGCGTCGGGCGACGACGTGGCGGGCGTGCCCGTCGCGGGGCTCGGCGGGCGTGCCGCGATGCCCGGCACCACCGCCTCCATGAACAGCGAGTAGTGCCCGCCGCCATGCTCGGCGCCGGCGACGGCGCTCTGGTCGTCGACACGCAGCGCCGGATCGGTGCTCGCCATCCAGCCGCTGCGTTCGACGCCCTCGAAGCCGGCGAGTCGAAGCAGTTCGGCCAGCGTGTCGGCGTCGTAGCCGAACTTGTGCGCCTCGAACAGCCAGCCCGGGTCGGGCCCGGCGCCGGCGTACTGGAGGAACTGCGCCAGCAGCGGCCCGTCGCCGCGGGCGCCGGCCCAGTGCCGGGCGCGACGGGCGAAGAAGTCGCGGTCGCCGCGGTGGTAAGCGTCGATCAGCTGCGCGACGTCGGGAACGATGATCCGCACGCGGCCGCCCGGCGCCAGCACGCGGCGCAGCTCGGCGAGGAAGGCACCGGCCTCGTGCGGGAAGAACAGGTGCTCGAGCAGGTGTGAGACGAAGACATGCGTCGCCGCGCCGTCGGCGAAGGGCAGGCCCCAGTGAACGTTCCAGCACAGCGGCGCGGGGTGGACGTCGACGTTGACCCAGCCGGACAGGGCATGGCCGCCGCAGCCGATGTGCAGCTTCAGTCCCCGGGCGTCGGCCGGCAGCCCGAGGCGGGCCCGCTGCGCGTCCAGCCACGGCCCGCGCGCCTCGGCGAGGCGCGCACGCAGGGCCTGCACGTCGCGCAGCACGGCGGCGGCCGTGGCGGCGCTGCCGTCATGCGCGGCCAGCACGCGCTCGGCCTCCGGCCCGAAGGCCTTCAGGTCGGACGCGAGGGCATAGACCTCGCGCGCCAGCGCGGCCAGCGTGCGGTCGGCATCGGCCGGCGCGGCCATGGCGAGGGTGAACACCGGGGCGTCGCTCACTCGGGCCTCGCTCAGAACAGCAGGTAGGTGGACAGGATGTACTTGTCGTTCGAGAGCGGACGACGGCCCTCGTGCTGGAACATCCAGTAGGGGGGGAAGATCAGCAGGCGGCCGGCTTTCGGGCGGACCATGAGGTCGAGGTCGACGAACGCGGTTTCGCCGCCCTCGGCCACGTCGTTGAGGTACCAGAGGCAGACGAGGTAGCGGTTGGCGACCGGCCCCAGCGCATCGAAATGCGGCTGGAAGCCCTCGTCGGCCCCGGCGCGGTAGCGCTTCAGGATCCACTCGCTGGTCTTGGTCGTGCCCGGCACCGGGATCGTCAGGCCCAGCGCGGCGTTGTAGCGCGCGAGGTGGGCATTCAGGTTGTCCAGCATCATCTGCTGGAAAGGCGCATCGGAGAGCGGGCCGATGTCGAGTTCTGTCCAGGCGCTGCCGGCCAGCCAGTCGCGCCGGTGGCGGCCATTCGCGACATGCCGCGCGGCCATCGACTCGAAGCCCTGCACGATCTGCGCGCACAGCCCGGCGGGCAGCGCCTCGTCGAAGGCCTGCACGAATCGGCTCAGGCGGTCGCGCGGATCGGGGGCCGGCTGCACGGGTTTCCTTTAGGATGCGGCGCGTCGCCGCCAACGCATCATAGACAAGGACCTCCGATGGCCGAAGTGCTACCGACCCATGCCGGCGCGGCCTTCGACGCCCTTGGCCGCGGCGATGCCGCGCTGGCGGAGCGCGCGGCGCGGGCCGGGCTCGCGCGCACGCCCGGCGACGTCGCGTGGCGGGTGGTCCTCGCGTTGGCGCTGAGTGCGCAACGTCGTCCGGCGGAAGCGATGCCGATCTTCGAGGCCCTCGTCGCCGCCGAGCCGGGCGTGCCGGAGCACTGGACCAACCTCGGCAACTGCCTGTGCGAATTGGAGCGCGAGACGGACGCCCTCGCCCCCCTGCAGCGCGCCTTCCAGATGGGCGACCGTTCGGCGGCGATGTTCTTTGCGCTGGCGCGGGCCGAACTCGCGCATGGCCGACCGCTGCCGGCGCTCACCTGCATCGACCGCGCGCTCGCCGAGGTCCCGCTCGACCCGGAGTTCCGGGTGTTCCGGGCGCGGATCCTGTTCGCGATGGACGAAACCGACGCGGCCGCCGAGGCGCTCGCGGGACTCCGCGACCCCGCCCTGCCGCTCGCGCTGCGCGTCGAAGCGGCGGAGATCCAGCTCAATCTCGCGCAGTACGACGCCGCCGAGGCGGCCTTCGATGCGATCCTCCGGGAGGATCCGGGCCATCCCAGTGCGCTCATCGGGCTGGCCACCTGCCACGAGCGTGCCAATCGCCTCGAGGCGGCGGCCGAAGTGCGGTCGCGCATCGATCCCACGCGTGCCGCCGGCGATCCCGACGTCGCCAGCGCGCTCGACCAGCTCGATGCCCGGCTGGCCGACCGTGCAGGCGATCCCGCCACGACGCGACGCCTGCTGGAGCGCGTGCTCGCCCATCCACCGAAGGATCCGGCGCTGCGCACCAACCTGCGCTTCGAACTCGGCAAGGCATGCACCGCCCTGAAGGACCTGCCGGCCGCGCACGAGGCCTTCCGCATGGGCCACACCGAGCGGCTCGCGATGGTGACGGCCGCGCATCCCGCCTTGTTCCGAGAGGACGGGCTGCTCGCCGTGCTCGACAAACCGGTGCCCCCGTTCGCGCGCGGGTATGAGGGCGCCGACGACGGACGCCGCGCCCCGATCTTCGTCGTAGGTTTCCCGCGCTCGGGCACGACGCTGCTCGAACAGTTGCTCGATGCCCATCCGGGCCTCGCGTCCTTCGATGAGCAGCCGTTCCTGCAGCGGCTGGTCACGCGCATGAACGCGACGCCGCCGGGCTACCCGGCCGCCCTGCCTTCGCTCGACGCCGCGACACGACGCGATTTCCGCGCCCGCTACTTCGCCGACGTCGACCGCATCCGCCCCGACCTCGGCGACCGTCGGCCCGTCGACAAGAACCCGCTCTACCTCGTGCGCCTGCCCTTGGCGGCGGCGCTGTTCCCGGACGCGCGCGCCATCCTCGCGCTGCGCCACCCCTGCGATGTCGTGCTCTCGTGCTGGATGCAGAACTTCCGCGCCCCGGCGTTCGCGGTCACCTTCGAGACGCTCGCGAGCACCGCGCGCATGTACGACCGCGTGTTCCGCACCTACTTCGCGTTCCGCGACGCCATCGGCATCCCCACGCACGAGCTCCGCTACGAGGACCTCGTCGCCGACGTCGAGGGCGAGGGCCGCCGCCTGTTCGATGTCCTCGGGCTGCCTTGGGACGACGCACTGCTGGGTTTCACCGAGCGGGCGAAGTCGCGCGGCGTCATCAGCACCCCGAGCTACACGCAGGTGGTCCAGCCGGTGAACCGCCGCGCCGTCGGGCGCTGGCAGGCGTGGCGCCCGTGGTTCGAGGGCGAGGTGCTCGACGTGCTCCGCCCGTGGGCCGAGCGCTTCGGTTACGCGATCGACTGACAAAGAAAAACCGCGCGGGTCGCCCCGCGCGGTTCGTCATCCGGCGGCCTTGCCGGCGTGCGTTAGAACGTCACGGTTGCCGTGGCCCAGTAGTAGCGGCCCACGGTGTCGAACGTGCGCTCGTCGGTGTTGCCGTTGAGCGAGTTGTTCTGGTACAGGATCGGCGGATCCTTGTCGAACGCGTTGTCCACGCCCACCTGGAAGCGGGTGTTCCACGCGTCGACCTTATAGCCGAGCTGCACGTTGTGGTACGTCTGGCCACCGCGGTCGAACTGGCAGCCCGGCACGCCGGCCGGGTTGTTCAGGCTCAGGCCGAGGTCCGCGCAGGTGTTGGTGCGGGTGCCCGGGAACACGGCGCCCACGCTGAAGCCGCTGACGAAACGCGTGGTCCACTGCGCGTCCCAGTCACCCATTTCCCAGCCCACCGAACCCAGCGAGCGGATGCGGCTGTAGTTGCCGAGACCGCCGTTGGCCGAGCTCAGGAAGGTGCCGGCGAGGTACTGCTGGGCGACGACCTGGCCGAGCACGATCGTCTTGACGTCGAACTGCGCGGTGTAGGTCGTGTCGAGCGAGAAGCGGAAGCTGCCCCAATCGGTGTCTTCGAGGCGGTACTTCAGGCCGAGGTCGACGCCCTTCGTGTCGGTGCGGCCGACATTCGCGTTGGCGTCGAACAGGCGGAGGATCTCACCGCCAGCGCCACGCGAGAACAGATTGCAGAACGCGCCCGAGTTGAAGCAGTTGTTCAGGATGGTCTGCGTGCCGACGGTGCCGATCGTATCGTTCAGGTAGACCCGCCACAGGTCGAGCGTGATCGAGGCGCCTTCCAGCCAGCTCGGGTCATACACGACGCCATAGGTGAAGACCTTGCCCTCCTCCGGCTGCAGGTTCGGGTTGCCGCCCTTGATCGCCGAGAGCTGCGTGTCGGTCTGGTTGAACGAGCCGTCGGTCGGGACGCCGGCGCAGGCGAGGCGCTGCGGGCTGCCCACCGGCGCGCCGAGCCAGCCGTTGCAGGGGTCGGCGAAGGTGTCGGACGAGGCTGAGTTGCCCTGGAAAAGGTCGCCGATCGTCGGCGCGCGGAAGACCTTGGCGATCGTGCCGCGGACCAGCATGTCGTCGATCGGGCGCCACTCGAGGCCCAGCTTCCAGTTCGTCGTGTTGCCGAAGGTCGAGTAATCCGACCAGCGGGCGCCGACCGTCGCGCTCAGCGACTTGGCGAACGCGGCGTCGGTGAGGATCGGCAGCAGCGCTTCGCCGTAGATCTCCTTCACCGTGAACTCGCCGATGGCCGCCGTGGTGCAGGCCTCGGACGAGATCAGACAGGTGTAGTTCGTCGGATCGACGACGGCGAGGAAGTCCGGCACGAAGGCCGAGCTCTCCTTGCGGTACTCGACGCCGAACGCGCCGCCGACCGTGCCGGCGGGCAGGTCGAACAAGTCACCCGAGAGGTTGGCGTAGAAGTTCTTGAGCGTCGCGTCCTGCGTGTTGCGGGCCGGCGACGAGATGCGCGACAGCGCGGCGATGTCGGCCGGGGAGTTCAGCGGGCCGAAGAAGTTCACCGGGGTGCAGTTCGCGATCGGCGCCGACGGCGTGCCGCACACTGCGTTGCCCTGCCCGTCGCGGAAGGACGGGCCGAGGGCGGCGGCAAGGGCCGGGGTGAACAGGTAGCCGGTGGAGATCGTTTCCTGGTTCAGGCGACCGTAGGTCATGCCGAGGTCGTACGACCACGAGGTTTCGCCGACGAGGCCTTCGATCCCGGCCGACATCTGCTTGACGTCGGAGTTGAACGAGAAGCGGCGGTTGCCGATGGCCGAGAGGCGCAGGCGCAGGTCGTTGTTGACCAGACCGCTCGACAGGCCCGGGAACGGCCAGAAGATGCTCTGCGGCGAGATGCTGACTTCGTCCTGGCCCGGGCGGGCGTCGAATGGCAGCGGCGCGATCTGGCCGTAGGATCGGGTGTTCTGCGTATACACCTCGGTGTAGGCCGTCATGCTGTCGTTGACGTCGAAGCGACCGGCGAAGAAGATGCCGCCGCGCTCCTGCGGCGTCAGCTGCAGGTTGCCGACAGCCTGATAGTTGAACAGGTCGGTGGCCGGGTTGAAGCAGCGGAAATCGCCCCAGGAGGTGCCAGGGCGACCCTCGATACGGGTCAGCGGGACGTTGGCTCCCGAACCGCAGCCCGGGCCGGTCAGGTTCACGGTGCCGGCGGGGATGGCCGAACGCGGCACGAGGTAGCGGCCCGTCGTGGTGCGGCTCGAGCCGCCGATGGTGACTGTGCCCGAGTAAAGGGTCAGGGCGTTGCGGGAGTAGTCGCGATCGGCCGCGGCCACTTCCTTCTGGTCGTTGTAGTTGAGGTTGATCAGCACGTTGCCGCGCTCGCCCGACCAGCCGTACGTGACGTTGGCGCTCTGGCGCTCGGCGTCGCCACGCGAGGACTCGCCGTAGCCGACATTGATCTCGCCACCCTCGAAGTCACGCTTCAGGATGAAGTTGACCACGCCGCCGATGGCGTCGGTGCCGTAGATCGCCGAGGCGCCGTCCTTCAGCACTTCGACGCGGGCGATGGCTGACATCGGGATCGAGTTGATGTCGTTGTAGACCATGCGTCGGCCGTTGAGCAGCGTCAGCGTGCGCTCGTCGCCGAGGCCGCGCAGCGACACGGTGGCGGCACCCGAACCGCCGCCGTTGTTCACGGACGGGTTGGTGGCGGCGCCGGAGATGGCCGGGATGTCCTGCAGGAAGTCGCCGATGGTGGCGGCGCCGGTACGCTCGATCGCCTGGGCGTCGATGGTGAAGACCGGGCTGGCGGTCTCGGTGTCGACGCGACGGATGCGCGAACCGGTCACTTGCACGGTGTCGAGGGTCTTGGCGTCTTGCTGGGCCGGGGCCGGAGTGGTCTGGGCGAAGGCCGAGCCGGAGAGGGCCGCGGAACTGGCCAAGCCGAGCACCAGAGCTTGCCGCACTCGGACGGCGAGAGCTTTTTGGCGGGTCATGTGAGGGTCCTGTAGAGGTGGCGGAATCCGCACCGGGCGGCGGCGTGGACGGGCGGTCAACGGTGCGTGATGCTGGCGTGACCAAGCGCAAGGTTTAACCATCGGTTCACCCGCTGTCCAGTGCCGGCATGGCGATGTGGGGGCTGCGGTCGGGCGCGGGAAGCCGCTTTCGGGGGCATTGGGGCGGAATTCCCGCCCTCAAATGCGACGGAAAACCGGCATCTGCCGTGCCGGTCTATCGACGGGCGATCAGAGCGCGTACCCGAACTGCTGGCGGAACTGCTCGGCGAACCCGGCGTAGTCGAAGCGCTGGTTCTGGGGGCCGAGGTGCTCGATCTTCAGGGCGCCCATCAGGCTGGCGATACGGCCCGTGGTGGCCAGGTCCAGGTTGTTCATGAAGCCGAAGATCAGGCCGGCGCGGTAGGCGTCGCCGCAGCCGGTGGGATCGACCACCCGCATGGCCGTGGCCGAGGGGATGTGGATCATGCCGTCCGGCGTGTGGACCTCGGAGCCCTTGGGGCCGCGGGTGATGAAGTAGGCCTTGACCTTCTTCGCGATGTCCTGGGCCGACCAGCCGGTGCGCTCCTGCAGCAGGCTCGACTCGTAGTCGTTGACCGTGACGTAGGTGGCCTGGTCGATCATCCGGCGCAGCTCCTCGCCGTTGTACAGCGGCATGGCCTGGCCGGGGTCGAAGATGAAGGGGATGCCGCACTCGGCGAACTCGGTGCAGTTCTGCAGCATGGCCTCGTAGCCGTCCGGGCCGACGATGCCGAAGCTGACGCCCGGCACGTCGCGGACATGGTTCTCGTAGGACCGCATCATCGCGCCCGGGTGGAAGGCGGTGATCTGGTTGTCGTCGAGGTCCGTGGTGATGAAGGCCTGCGCCGTGTACAGGTCGGCGATCTCCTTCACATGGGTCAGCGGGATGCCGAGGTCGCTGAAGTGGGCCCGGTAGGGCGCGAAATCGGCGCCGACGGTGGCCATGGGCAGCGGCTTGCCGCCCAGCAGGTGCAGGTTGTAGGCGATGTTGCCGGCGCAGCCGCCGAACTCGCGGCGCATCCGCGGGAC
>JAJTHD010000062.1 GCA_021297925.1 Lysobacteraceae bacterium | reverse complement strand
GAAGGGCGTGGCGGCGGTGCTGCTGGTGCGTGCGCTGGTTCCCGGCGAGCCTTGGGCGCTGGCGGCGGTCGCGGCGGCCGTGGCCGGCCACGTCTGGCCGGTGTTCCACGGATTCCGCGGCGGCAAGGGCGCGGCGACGCTGGTCGGGGGCCTCGCGGTGCTCTGGCCCATGGCGCTGGCGCCGCTGTTCGCCGCGTGGCTGCTGGTCCTTCTCACGACCGGCTATGTCGGCCTGTCGACGGTGATGGCCGGCCTGACCTTGCCCCTCTGGGCGCTGGCCACGGGGCAGGGCGAGGCCGGGTTGGTGTTCGCCGGCGGCGTGGCGGTGTTCGTGGCGTGGACACACCGAGCCAATCTGGCGCGCCTCCGCGCCGGGACCGAGCACCGCTTCGAGAGGGCCCGGGTATTGGCCCGCGCTTGGTCTCAGTTTACCGGCGGGGGTGGCCGTGCCTGAGCCGGCGCTGCGTCTGGGCCCGGACGCCCGCGCCGAGCTGGCGCGCTGGCACTGGGTCGAAGCGACTGGATCGACCCAGGACTGGGCGCTCGAGGGCGCGGTGCCGGACACGGGGTCTGCGGTGTATCTCGCCGGCCGGCAGACCGCCGGGCGGGGACGACGGGGGCGCGCGTGGCAGACGCCGCCCGACTCGGCGCTCGCCCTGAGCGTGCTGCGCGCCTTCGATCGGCCGCTGGCCTCGCTGGCGCCATTGGGGCTGGCGGTGGCCGTCCGCGTGGCCGGAGCGCTGCGCGAGGCCGGCGGCCCGCGGATCGGGGTGAAGTGGCCGAACGACCTCGTCGTCGGCGACGCCAAGCTCGGTGGACTGCTGGTCGAT
Source organism: Lysobacteraceae bacterium (assembly GCA_021297925.1). GTDB lineage: Bacteria > Pseudomonadota > Gammaproteobacteria > Xanthomonadales > Xanthomonadaceae > Silanimonas. Next base: position 7,069 of record JAJTHD010000062.1, on the reverse strand, counting down.
GTGCGCGAGACCTCGCCCCGGCCCGTGCTCGTGCTCGGGCTCGGGCTCAACCGGGCCTTGCCGGACGATGCGGCGATCGACCAACGCTGGACGGACCTCGCTCGCGAGGGCTGGCCCGTCGACGCCGATGCGCTGGCGAGCACGGTGCTCGATGCCGTGCTGCCGGCGCTGGCCCGCTTCGATGCGGAGGGCTTCGCGCCGTTCGCCGCGGACTGGCCCGGGGTGGACGTGCTCGCCGGACGCCTCGTGCGCGTGCAGGTCGGCGACGGCTGGCGGGACGGTCACGCGCTCGGGATCTCGGCGGACGGCGGGCTCCGGGTGCGCCATGCCGAGGGCGAGGCGGTCCACCATGCCGGCGAGGTGAGCGTCCGTGTGGCTGCTTGATCTCGGGAACTCACGGCTCAAGGCGGCGCGGGCGACGGCGACCGGCCTCGGGCCGGTGTTGGCTTTGCCGTGGGAAGGGCCGGACCTCGAGTTGGGGCTGCGCGAAGCCCTCGCGGGGGACGACGCGCCCGCGTGGTGGGCCAGCGTCGCACCCGAGGCCCGGGGCGCTCGCGTCGCCGGGGTGCTGGCGGAGGGCGGTCGCACGGTGCGTCGCGTGACCACGCGGGCCGAGGCGCTGGGCCTGCGGATCGCCTACGCGGACCCGTCCCGGCTCGGCGTCGACCGCTTCCTCGCCCTGATCGCGGCGCGACACGCCGGCGGGGCGCACCTGCTGGCCAGCTTCGGCAGTGCGATCACGCTGGACCTGCTCGACGCGTCGGGCCGCCACCACGGTGGGATGATCGGCATCGCGCCCCGGCATGCGCGCGAGGCGCTCGCGCAGCGCTTCCCGGCGCTCGACCGGGGCAACGCCCCTTGGGCCGCCGGTTTCGCGGCAGACACGCCACAGGCCGTCGCGGCCGGCGTCGAAGCGCAGGCGGTCGGGATGGTCGCGGCCGCGTGGCACGAGGCTCGGACGCGGCTCGGCGAGTCCCCGGTGCTGGGGTTGGCCGGGGGCGACGCGGCGCGCTTCGCGCCGGCGATCGAGGCCCTGGTCGGCGTGGCCCCGGTGCTCGCCGAGCATCGGGTCCTGGAGGGGCTCTGGCATCTGGCTCGCGCCGAAGGAGCCCTGAGCCCGCGCTGATAGACTGGCCCGATGCTCTCCCGCGGCCTCCTCGTCATCCTCCTGTGCCTCAACGCGGCGGCGGCGTTGTGGTGGGGCCTGCATGTCCCGACGCGGGTGGCGGTCCTCCCGGCCGGCGAGTCCGGAGTGCCGACCCTGACCCTGCTCGCGGAGGCCGAACTCGAGGCGCAGTCGGCGTCGGCCGAGCTGGCCATGGCGCCGACCCGCCTCGCCGAGTCGATGGCCTGCCTGTCCGTGGGCCCCTTCGACACACCCTCCTCGCTGCGTCGCGCCGTCGACGTCCTTGGCGTCGCGGTCGGAAAGCTCCAGTACCGCGAGGCACAGGTGCAGAGCACGCGCGGGTGGCGGGTTTACCTGCCGGTCGCGGCTTCGCGCGCGGACGCCCTGGCGGGGGCCCGCGCACTGGCCGCGCAGGGCATCCGCGACTACTACGTCGTTACTGCGGGGCCGGGCGAGAACACCGTCTCCCTGGGGCTGTTCCGCGAGCAGAAGAACGCGGAGGCCCGGCAGGCCGAACTGAAGGCCCTGGGCATCGAGGCGGTGGTCGAGGCGGCCAACGAGGACCGCCCGCAGTGGTGGCTGGAGATCGCCGTGGCGCCCAACTACGACTGGCGGACCCCCTTGGGCGCCGGCGCATGGCAGGCCCGGCCCATTCCCTGCTTCTGAGGCGGGCCGCGGCCCCGGCGCGATGGGACGGCGACCGCCCGGGTTAAACTGCTGCCCCCAGCGCCGGCATAGCTCAGCTGGTAGAGCAACCGCCTTGTAAGCGGTAGGTCGTCCGTTCGATCCGGACTGTCGGCACCAATCCGCCGTAAGCGCCGTCCGGCCCAACGACGACGCAGCACGACTGGAGTTGGAACCACCATGGGTCGATTCCCCACCGTGGCGCTGATCGGCGCCCCCACCGACATCGGCGCCGGCCACCGCGGCGCGTCCATGGGCCCCGAGGCCCTGCGCGTCGCCGGCATCGCCGAAGCGCTTCGTGCGCGTGGCGTCACCGTCGAGGACCGCGGCAACCTGTCCGGCCCGATGAACCCCTGGCAGCCGCCCGTCGACGGCTACCGCCACCTGCCGCAGGTCGTCGAGTGGAACCGCGTCGTCATGCAGTCGGTCGAGGCCGAGCTCGATGCCGGCCACCTGCCGGTGCTGCTGGGTGGCGACCACTGCCTGGGCCTCGGCAGCATCACCGCCGTCTCTCGCTGGTGCCGGCGGAACGGCAAGATGCTGCGCGTGGTCTGGTTGGACGCGCATGCCGACTTCAACACCTCGGGCGTGACCCCGTCGGGCAACGTGCACGGCATGCCGGTGTCGTGCCTGTGCGGGCTGGGGCCGGACGAGCTCACGCATCTCGGCGGTCGAGCGCCGGCGATCACGCCGGACGTCGTCCGGCAGATCGGCATCCGTTCGGTGGACGAGGGCGAGAAGCGGCTGGTGAAGGAGTACGGCCTCGACATCTACGACATGCGCTACATCGACGAGGTGGGCATGAAGCGCGCGATGGACGAGGCGCTGGCGGGCATCGACGCGAACACCCACGTGCACGTGAGCTTCGACGTCGACTTCCTCGACCCGGGCATCGCCCCGGGCGTGGGCACCACGGTGCCGGGCGGCCCGAACTACCGCGAGGCGCAGCTGGTGATGGAAATGATCGCCGACACCGGGCGCATGGGCTCGCTCGACATCGTCGAGCTGAACCCGGCCTTCGACCAGCAGAACCAGACGGCCCGCCTCGCGGTGGACCTCGTCGAGAGCCTGTTCGGCAAATCCACCCTGATGCGGGACTGACGGGCCCCGCATCGCCTGCGCGATACACTGGCGCCACCGCCGGGGCCGTCCCGGCACGCCACGACGGAGCCCCAGATGACGCTGTCCCTGCGCAAGATCCTCGTCCTTGCCGCCTTGGCCCTTCCGGGCCTGACCGCCTGCAACACGATCGCCGGCGTGGGCAAGGACGTGAAAAAGGCCGGCGAGGTCATCGCCCGCGAGGCCGAAGAGGCCAAGAACTGACCCTCCGCCGCCCTGCGGCACCCCGAGGCCGGGCTCGCCCCGGCCTCGTCGTCTCCGGAACCCCATGACCCCGAACGTCCGCATCCTCACCGGCATCACCACGTCCGGCACCCCGCACCTCGGCAACTACGCCGGCGCCATCCGTCCCGCGGTGGCGGCCAGCCGCCAGCCCGGCACCGAGAGCTTCTACTTCCTCGCCGACTACCACGCGCTGATCAAGGTGCAGGACCCGTCGCGCGTGCAGCGCTCGACGCTGGAGATTGCCGCCACGTGGCTGGCCTGCGGGCTCGATCCCGACAAGGTGTGGTTCTACCGGCAGTCGGACATCCCGGAGATCCCCGAGCTCACGTGGTTCCTGACCTGCGTGGCGGGCAAGGGCCTGCTCAACCGCGCGCACGCCTACAAAGCGGCGGTGGACGCGAACACCGCGCAGGGCGAGGACCCCGATGCCGGCGTCACTGCCGGGCTCTACATGTACCCGGTGCTGATGGCCGCCGACATCCTCAGCTTCAAGGCGCACAAGGTGCCGGTGGGCCGCGACCAGATCCAGCACATCGAGATGGCGCGCGATTTCGCCGCGCGCTTCAACCACACCTACGGCGAGCACCTCGTGCTGCCGGAAGCGGTGATCGAGGAACAGGTAGCGACGCTGCCCGGCCTCGACGGCCGCAAGATGAGCAAGAGCTACGACAACACCATCCCGCTGTTCGCCCCGCCGGCGCAGCTGAAGAAGCTGATCGCCTCGATCGTCACCGACTCGCGAGCGCCCGGCGAGGCGAAAGACCCCGACGCCGCGCATCTGTTCACGCTCTACCGCGCCTTCGCCACCGAGGCGCAGGCGGCCGAGATGCACGCCGCGCTGCGCGGCGGACTCGCTTGGGGCGAGGCGAAGCAGGCCCTGTTCGAACTGCTCGATGGCCACCTCGCGCCGATGCGCGAGCGCTACGAGGCGCTGATGGCGAAGCCGGCCGCTATCGAAGCCACGCTGCAGGCCGGTGCCGCGAAGGCGCGTGCCATCGCCACACCGCTGTTGCGCGATCTGCGCGCGGCGGTGGGCCTGCGGCCGCTGACCGCCACCATGGCCGAGGCGCCGAAGGCCAAGGCGGCGAAGGCCGCCCAGCCCACCTTCAAGCAGTACCGCGAGAGCGACGGCCGCTTCTACTTCAAGCTGGTGCACGCCGACGGCCGCGTGCTGGTGCAGAGCGAGGGCCATGCCTCGCCGAAGGACGCCGGGCAACTCGTCGCGAGGCTCAAGGCCGAAGGCTCGACGCTGGTGCACGAGGCCGGCAAGGGCCTGCATCTCGCCGGCGTGGTCATCGGCCATCTCGCCGATGGGATCGCGCTGGCCGAGGTGCTGGAATCGCTGGCGGCCTTCGCCGAGGACGCGGCCGCGTGAGGCTTCGGTGCCTGCTCCTCGGGCTGGCCGGTGCGGCCATGGCGGCCGCGGGGCTCGCCCGCCCGATCGATCCTCCCGGGCCCACCGCACCGGCCCCGCATGAGACCAGCGCCGATGTCGCGGCCCCGTTCGGGCTACGTCCGGGCACGACGGCGGACGCGTTCGAAGCGATGCGTCCGCGGGGTCGACCGAACGCCACTGGACTGCGGTTGATCACAGAGCCGCCGAAGAAGCATCCGGCCTTCCCGCAGTACCTCGTCCAGTTCGGCCCGAAGACCGGCCTGTGCGCCGTGAAGGCCATCGGCTGGCGGTTTCCCGGCCCGGACGGCGAGACCACCCGCGCCGCGTTCGACCGCATCGCCGCGCCGCTGGCCCGTCGTTACGGCGACTACGTCCGGGACGATCGGATCGATCCGGTGTCCGAGTTCCAGACGCCGTCCCAGTGGGTGGAGGCGATCCGGCGCGGTGAGCGCGTCTATCGCGCGGAGTGGAGCGTCGAGACTGACGCGCGACTCCCTGAGGGCCTCCGGGCCATCGTCCTCGAGGCCATCGCCGAAGAGGGGAGCTCGGGCATCGCCCTGACCTACGTGTTCGACAACATCGATCGCTGCAACCACGAGATCAAGGACAAGGACGATGAAGCCTTGTAGCGTCGCCGCCGCGGTCCTGGTCCTGTGCGCCTTGGCCTCCGCCGTCGCGAGGGGCGCTCCGCCGGCCCCGTCGACCATCGACGAAACTCCCCATGGCCTGTGGCAAGGCATGCCGGTGTCGGAACTCGCTGCGTTGGGCTTGGACCGCACTAGGTCGTTCGATGGGTTCGAGTTCGTCGCGCACATTCCCGAGGCCGCGCCCGGGCCCGGGCCCGATTTCCACCTGGTCGCGCATTCGCCCGCGACGGGCCTCTGTGCGGTGCTGTCCGTGACGGGGTTCTCGGGCGACGATCCGCTCTCCGAGGCGCGCGCCGAGATCCAGCGTCGCCGGGCGTCGATCCGGGGCAGCGCCGGCGAGGAGGATCTGGTCAAGCGGATCCGCCCCGCGTTCCGCGACACCCTCAGCCCGGATCCGACGCTGCAGGGCCTGGCGGAACGCCACCAGTTCTACGCGATGCACTGGGAGGCGCCGCGCCATCGGCTTCCGCCATCCATTTCGGCCGTCCGGCTCTCCCTCACCAGCAACGGGACGGTAGTGTTCTTGAACCACAGGGTCGAGTTCGCCAACCGGAAGGCCTGTCTGGTCTCCCAGATCGCGGAGCGCCTTCCGCGCTTCGCCGGTGCCGCGCCGCTCGGGGTCCGCCCCGGGGCCGATCGGAGCGAGCTCAGGGCCATGCTGGTCAAGGAATTCGCGGACCGCGATGACTTCCGTTCGGCCCTGCCCATCGTCCGCACCCCGGGGCCGGAGTTCGCGTTTGCGTCGGTGCTGTTGTCGAAGGACGGAGGCGCTTGCGGTCTCGTTGCGAAGACATCCTCGTTCGACGAGGCGGGCGACGGCCGATTCAGTCGGCAGGTGTTCGACGCCTACCGGCAGGCGCTCACCGACGCCTTCGGCGACGCGGAGGTGGCCGACGGGCCACGTCCCGGCTCCGTGTTCCGCCCCGAGGGGGACTGGGTGGCGGCCTTGGCTTTGGGCGAGTGGCAACTGTCCGCGATATGGCTGAAGGCGGACGGGGCCCGGCTGCCCGAGGGACTTCGCGGCCTCGGTCTGTGGGCGAGGGCGGAAGACGACGGCATCCCGGTCGTGACCCTGTTCTACGAGTTCGACAACTTCGACGCCTGCGTCGATCAGGCGGACCGCGAGGCGGACGAGGTCCTTTGAGTCGATGATCAACGACATGTCCTTCCTTGCCGTCCTGCTGCTCGCCCCGTGGTTCGCCATCCTCGGGTGGCTGTACTGGCGCACGGCGCCGGCCCGCTTTGCGTCGGCGCGAGGCTTCGACATCGCCGTCCTATCGGGAGCCGTCGCGCTGTCGATCGCCGGGATGGCGCTGGGCCTGCATGTCGACCCGGCGGGGCACCATCCGATCATCCGCGAGATCGTGGCCTCGCTGATCGCCTACAAGGGCTTCCTGCTGGTGCTGGTCATGGCGTGGTTCTGGCGGCGGCGGGCGGCCTGGCGCGCGCCTGCCTGAACGGGTCGTTGTCCCGCTTTCCGCGCGCGCGGGCGTCCTGCCCTCACGCGCGGCGCTCGGCTCCTGCCTCGCTGTCGCGGGATCAGCAACCCGCGGCGCGTCGGCCTTCGCGGCGAACCGCGTCGAAGGCAGGTTCGCCGCGAAGGCCGATGCGCCTGCGCCGTCGTGCCGGATCAGCGCGCCCGCTGCAGGTCGTCGATCATCGCCTTGAGGAAACGCGCCGCCTCGCCGCCGGTGGCGGCGCGGTGGTCGAAGGTGAGCGAGAGCGGCATCAGCCGGTGCGTCTCGATGCCGCCCAGCACCGGCACCACCGCGTGGTACAGGCGGCCCGCCGCGACGATGCACACGCAGGGCGGCACCACGACGGGCGTCGCGTATTTGCCGGCGAACTTGCCGAAGTTGCTCAGCATGATCG
>JAJTHD010000070.1 GCA_021297925.1 Lysobacteraceae bacterium | reverse complement strand
TCCGGAAGGTCCTGAAGATCGCCAAGGAGCCGATCTCGATGGAGACGCCGATCGGCGACGACGAGGATTCGCACCTCGGCGATTTCATCGAGGACACCAACGCCGAGTCGCCGCTGGAGAACGCGACGACCACTGGTCTGTCCGAGACCGTCCGCACCGTGCTGGCCGGCCTGACCCCGCGCGAGGCCAAAGTGCTGCGCATGCGCTTCGGCATCGACATGAACACCGACCACACCCTCGAGGAAGTGGGCAAGCAGTTCGACGTCACCCGCGAGCGCATCCGCCAGATCGAGGCCAAGGCGCTGCGCAAGCTGCGCCACCCCTCGCGCAGCGAGCAGCTGCGCAGCTTCCTCGACCTCGAGTAAGCCGCGCCGACCCCGACGCCCCGCCCCCTGCGGGGCGTCGTCGTTTCCGGGCTTGACCGGCCCGCGCGCTGGGCAGGCGCCGCGACTTCATGCATCCTTCACATCCTGCGCAAGGCGGCGCGATCGGCGCCGGAGCGCGCTTCCTGGAACCGGCGGGCATGGCGAGCGAGATGGCGAAGGACGGCGCGGGATCCCCCGCGTCGAAGGGCGGAACGCTGACCTGGTGGATCCTCGGGGGCCTCGTGTCGGGCATCCTCGTTGGTGCGGTGGTGAAGGCCACGGTGCCCGATCCCACGGCCATCATCGAGGGTCTGACCCTCGTGACCACGGTGTTCCTGCGGCTGATCAAGATGATCATCGGCCCCTTGGTGTTCGCCACGCTGGCCGTGGGCATCGCCAAGATGGGCGACCTCGGCACGGTCGGGCGCATCGGCCTGAAGGCGATGGTGTGGTTCCTCGGTGCCTCGCTGGTGTCGCTGACCCTCGGCCTCGTGCTGGTGAACACCTTCCAGCCCGGCGTCGGCCTCGACATCGTGCTGCCGGACGCCGGCGCCCAGAGCGGCATCGCCGCCACCGGCCTGAGCCTCAAGGACTTCGTCACCCACCTCGTGCCGACCAGCATCGCCGACGCGATGGCGCGCAATGAGATCCTGCAGATCGTCGTGTTCTCGGTGTTCTTCGGCGTGGCCTGCGCCGGCGTCGGCGAGAAGGCCAGAGTGCTGGTCGACGCACTCGAGGGCCTGAGCTACGTCATGCTGAAGGTGACGATGCTGGTGATGTGGGTCGCGCCGTTCGCGGTGTTCGCCGCCGTGGCCGCGACCATCTCGAAAAGCGGCCTCGAGGTGCTGGCCGTCTATGGCACCTTCATGGGCCAGTTCTACCTCGGGATCGTCCTGCTGTGGGCGCTGCTCTTCCTCGCGGCCTTCGGCGTGCTCCGCAAGCGCGCCGTCGCGCTGTTCCGCAGCGTGCGCGAGCCGACCCTGCTGGCCTTCGCCACGGCCTCGTCCGAGGCCGCGTATCCGAAGACGCTGGCCCAGCTGGAGAAGTTCGGCTGCAGCAACCGCGTAGCCTCATTCGTGCTGCCGCTCGGCTACTCGTTCAACCTCGACGGCTCGATGATGTACTGCACCTTCGCGGTGGTCTTCATCGCCCAGGCGTACGGCATCGACCTGACGTTGGCGCAGGAGATCACGATGCTGCTGGTGCTGATGGTCACGTCGAAGGGCATGGCCGGGGTGCCGCGCGCCTCGCTCGTGGTGATCGCCGCCACGCTGGCGCAGTTCGACATCCCGGAGGCCGGCCTGCTGCTGTTGCTCGGCGTCGACCACTTCCTCGACATGGCGCGTTCGGCGACGAATGTCATCGGCAACACGGTCGCTACGGCCGTCGTCTCGAAGTGGGAAGGCCAGCTGCGCGCCGAGGGCGAGGCGAGCCCCGACCTTCTCGATGCGGTCGGGCCGGCCGAGCCTTCGCCCGGCCCGCTGAAGTAATGTCCGCGTTGGTGGCGGGTTGGGTGGTTGGCCGCACGCCCGCTAGAATCCGGGAGCCGCGGGCCCATAGCTCAACGGTCAGAGCACGGGACTCATAATCCCTTGGTTCCAGGTTCGAGTCCTGGTGGGCCCACCAACGCTTGTCGCGAAGATCTTGATGTTCGTGCAAGGAACGTGTGGCCGGAATGGCCACATTTTCATTGCAAGTCGGCTTAACGCGTCCGCCGGCGCTCAACCCAGCCACTGGGCGTTGATTTCGTCCATCAGCGGAGTCTTGGGTGTCTTGCGGTACGCGCGGATTCCAACCATCCGGGGCGCCGCGTCTCAATAGACTGGCGTCCCTCCAACAAAGGGGAACCCATGAACAACACCCAACGCGCTGGCGTCGCCGGCTTGATGGCCGCGGTCATGTTGACCGCATGCTCCAAGAGCCCGGAGTCGACCGTTGAGGCGTTCCACGCCGCGGTGGCCAAGGGCGAGGTCTCTGAAGCCAAGACCTACCTCCATCCGAACGTCACGAAGATGCTCGGGGAGCAGAAGGTCGATGCCATCTTGGCCGCCCAGGCCGAAAAGCTTCAAAAGTGCGGCGGCATCGAGAGCATGGCCACCGAGATCACTGGCGAAGGCGAGATCCGCAACGTGACGGTCACCATCGACTTCAAGGGCGACTGTCCGACCAAAACGGAGAAGGTGGAACTCCGGCAGCTCGACGGGAAGTGGCTGATCGGAAGTGGCAAGTAGGGTCGCCGCCACGCTTCTGGCGATCACGGCCGCCATCACGGCGGCCGTTTTCATTGGCTGCGTGGACGAGCTGCCCGCCGATCGTCCGGAACCCGAGAGCTGGGCTGACCTCTCCACGGCCTTCGATACCGCCGATCTGCAGGACGTTGACCTCGTGTTCCGCCGTGGCCGAGACGCCATCGCCGATGCGGTCATGACCTATGGCAAAGGGTCCCGCTACTCCCATGTGGGAGCGATCGTCCTCCGGGACGGACGGCCCTTCGTCATCCACGCTATCCCGGGCGAGGGATCGGATCCGGGTGGCGTCGTCGAGGAGCCCTTCCCGGTCTTCGGATCCCCGGCCGCCGCGGCAGACCTCGGCGTCTACCGACTGACGGACCTGACCGACGAGCAGCGTGCCGGCATGGTCCGCTACCTCGAGGCGCAGCGGGGAAAGCCCTTCGACCTTGAACTTCGCGCCTCTGATGATGAGGCGCAGTAATGCACCGAGCTTGTCTTTCGCGCATTGGAAGCGGGCGAGGTCCCGAGCGTCGGCCAGATCGAGACCATCGAAAGCGGCTTGATGAGTGAGCCTGTCATCGCGCCAGAGGCGCTCCTTGCCCTGCCGGGGGTAGCGCCGGTTCCGACGGGGGTGGCCAGCAGTCGGGAACCCGCACGCGGCATCACCCCTTGATCCGGGATCGAAGGTCGTTGGCTTCGACAACACGAGCGTCCGGCCGGTGCGGCCAGGGACGCGGTTGCGCGCCCCTAGGCCGTCCTCAGGCCGTCGCGGGCGCGAGGTAGCGGTCGAAGCAGGCCGCGACGACCCGCATCAGCAGGCGTCCGCGGTCGGTCACGCGGACGGTGTCGACGTTCCTCTGCACCATGCCGTCGCGGGCCAGCGCGTCGAGCTTCGGCGCCGCCTCACGCAGCAGCCCGAGCGCATCGACGCCGTGGCGGCGTCCGAGTTCGACGAAGTCCACTTCGCCATCGCACATGAGCTCCTGGATCAGGTCGGCGCGCAGCAGGTCGTCCTCACCGAGGACCAGTCCGCGCCACACCGGCAGGCGTCCGGCGTCGACGGCCGCCTCCCAATCCGGCAGGTCGCGCGGGTTCTGGGCATAGGCGTCGGCGATGCGGCTGATGGCGCTGGCGCCGATGCCGACCAGGTCGGTGTCCGCGTGCGTCGTGTAGCCCATGAAGTTGCGATGCAGGCCGCCTTTTCGGCGGGCCACGGCCAGCTCGTCGAAGGGCAGCGCGAAGTGGTCCATGCCGATGTACACGTAGCCCGCGGCCAGCAGGCGTTCCACGGCGAGGCCCAGCAGCGCGATCTTGTCGGCGGGTGTGGGCAACTCGGAGGGATCGATGCGCTGTTGCGCGCGGAACATCTGCGGAAGGTGGGCATAGGCGTAGACCGCGATGCGGTCGGGACGCATCGCGATGACCTGGTCCAGCGTCCGCCCGAAGCCCTCCGCCGTCTGCCGGGGCAGCCCGTAGATCAGGTCGAGGTTGATCGAGCGCATCCCGAGGGCCCTGGCGGCCTCGACCACGGCGCGCGTCTCGGGTTCGCCCTGCAGGCGGTTCACGGCCTGCTGCACGACAGGATCGAAATCCTGCACCCCGAGGCTGATGCGGTTGAAGCCGATGCCGCGCAAGCCGCGGAGGGTGGCTGCGTCCGCATGGCGAGGATCGATTTCGATCGAGAGGTCCGCGTGCCGCACATCGCCGAAACGGAATCGCGACCGCAGTTGGCCCACGAAGGCCGCGATCTCGTCGTTGCCGAGGAAGTTCGGCGTACCGCCCCCGAAATGCAGCTGGACGACCTCGCGATCGGCGTCGAAGAGCGGGGCGATGAGGTCGACCTCGCGCTCTAGCCGCCGCCGATAGGCGGGCCCGCGGACGAGGTCGCGGGTGATCACCCGGTTGCAGCCGCAGTAGAAGCAGGGCGACGTGCAGAACGGAACGTGCACGTACAGCGAGAGCGCCCGCGGCAGGGGTTCTTCGTTGCTTCGGGCGATCGCCGCCCGGAGGTCGCCCTCACCGAAGTCGGGAGAGAACTGCGGCGCGGTTGGGTAGGAGGTGTAGCGCGGCCCCGGCCGATCGTGTCGGGCCAGCAGTTCGGCATCGAAGCGGGGGGAGGCGGCATGGGACATGCCGCGACCTTAGTGGGCGCGGCGCATGCTCCCGTTGACGGCGGTCAACTGGCGGGCAACCGCCAAGCGGATCGCGCGGATCAGTTCGGCGGCGTTCGGATGCCGGCGGATCGCTCCCGGTGCGGCGAAGGCCCAGGCCTGTCCAAGCGTCGTCCGCCCGGCGATGGCGCGGTCGGCGACGCGTGCCCAGGAGGTGGCGTGCGGCTTGCCCAGGTAAGCGAGGGTTGCGTCCTTCGTCGCGGCCGCCAGCGGGCCGTCGGCCTCCGCGCAGCCCTTGAAGATGCCCGGTTCGTTCATGCCGGCCGGCTGCGGGGCCGGGCGGGACACGGTCAGTTCGGTGGCGGCGATGGGGTCGAGCATGACGGGGCTCCGGCGGGGGTCTGCCGGAACCTAGGCAAGATTCGTGCCATGAGGGCGCCGTCCTTGACGACGGGAAATCGACGATCCGGGCGTCAGCTCGTCGGCGGAGGGTCCAGGAAACCCTCGCGCCGCCACGTCAGGACGACGGTGTCGCGGTGGCCGGGCCGCCCGTCGGGCTGCAGGGGCGTGGTCTCGTGGATCATCCGGGCATCGTCCAGCAGCAGGGCGGTGCCGGGCGTGGCCATGGTGAAGCGCAGCCCGGCCGGGCCCTCGGCCTCGAACACCCGGGTCTCGCCCCCGCGCACGTCGACGCGGTCGACCAGCACCACGGCCACCGCATCGACCCCGTCGCGATGCGCGCCCTCCGGGGTGGGACGGCCGATGCCCTCGGTCGTGTCGATCCGGAACTGGTGGAACTCGACGAAGGGCAGCACGTGCCCCAGGGCCGCCGAGGCGACCCGGCCGAGCCCCAGCACCAGGCCCCGCAGTGCCGGCTCGGCGAGCGTGGCGCCCGTGACCGGCGCGAAGCGCCGCTCGACGCCGCCGTGCAGGGCGTTGTAGTCGGTGGGCTGCCAGTGCGGCCGGTCCACCGTGCGTTCGATGCGCGTGCCGTCGGCCGACAGCACCAGCGACGCGTGGCGTCGGAAGCGGTAGCGCCCGCCGTCGCGCAGGTGTTCGTCCGGAGGGAGGTCGCTCCAGTGCCGCGCCAGCGCGGCGAAGTCCGTCGATTCGATCCCGGCGGCCAGGAAGGTCTCGGTCGGCGCCAGCCGCACGAAGCCTTGCGCCGACAAGGTCTCGGCGGGCGCGGCGCCGTCGAGGCGCCAGGCGGGAGTGCGGGGCGGGAGAGGCGTGGCGTTGGCAGTCATCCCGAGATTGTGCGCGGTCCGGGACGCGCGCGGCGCGGACGCGCCCGCCCGGGGCGGGTCGGGCACAATGCTGCGCCCTCATCTGCTCATGCCCCACGCGATGCTTGAGACCGTCGAAACCACCACCGGTGCCAAGCCGGTCTTCTCGGTGATCTGGCTGCACGGCCTCGGCGCCGACGGCCACGACTTCGCGCCGATCGTGCCCGAGCTGGTGCGCCGCGAATGGCCCGCGCTGCGCTTCGTGTTCCCGCACGCGCCGGTCCAGCCCATCACGATCAACAACGGCTACCCGATGCGGGCGTGGTACGACATCGTCAGCCTCGATTTCAGCAAGGTGCGCGAGGACACGGCCGGCGTGCGGCGCTCGATTGCCGAGGTCGAGGCCCTGGTGGCGCGCGAGCGCGACCGCGGCATCCCGGTGAATCGCATCCTGCTCGCCGGGTTCTCGCAGGGCGGCGCCATCACGCTCGCCGCCGGCCTGCGTCGCGAGCAGCCCTTCCTCGGACTCGTGGCGCTTTCGACCTACCTGCCGCTGGCCGCCGAGACGGCGGCGGAAGCGACGCCCAAGGGCCTGGCGACGCCGATCTTCATGGCCCACGGGACGCAGGATCCCGTGGTGCCTTTTGGCGCGGGGCAGAAATCCGCCGACGCGCTGAAGGCGCTGGGCATGGAGGCGTCGCTGCGGCGCTATCCGATGCCGCACTCGGTCTGCGCCGAGGAGATCCGCGATCTCGGCGACTGGATGACGCAGCGCTTCGCCGGTTGAGCGCCATTCCCCGGGCGGTCACGAACACGCCGCGCCCGCGGGGTTCGTGCAAGGGGCGAGCCGACCGACCGCGGGGGTTCCTGCGAGGGCGAACCTGCCTTCGACGCGGGGCGTCCGCTCTCCGCTCGATCGGGAGTCCTGCCGTGGCTCGCGACGGCAGGCGCGCTTGGCGCCCAGTGCCGGCGCCTCAGCGCTCCTCGTGCTCGGCCAGCACGTGTGCGCCCACCATGATCATGCGCAGCATCTCCACGAGCTGCTCGACGACCTCGCCGCGGCGCTCGCGAGGCAGGTCGATGGCGGTCGCGCCCATGGCGAACACCAGCCGCGTCATCGCCGTCGCCACCAGGGCCGGCGCGTGCACCGGCCGGCCGCCGGCTTCCGAGAGCCGCACCAGGTCGATGCACAGCTCTTCCTCGAAGGTGCGCAGTTCGCGCTCGACGGCGGCTTTGTAGGCGTCGGAGCCGACCATCCCTTCGCGCAGCAGGATGTGCAGCAGGCGCTCGTCGGCGTCGAGCTGCTCCATGAAGGTCTCGATCGAGGTGCGGATGACGCTGCGCCCCGGCTTCAGGCGCGTGCGCGCCTCGCGGATGATGGTGCGCAGGCTGCGGCCACCCAGCTCGATCAGCGCGATGGCCAGCGCGTCCATATCGCGGAAGTGGCGGTAAAAGCTGTTCGGGGCGATGTCGGCTTCGCGTGCCACCTCGCGCAGGCTGAGCGTGGAGATGCTGCGATGCGGCCCGAGCAGGCGCAGGGCGGCGGCCACGAGGTCGTCGCGGCTGATCTGCGGCTTGCGGCCGGGGCCCGAGGGCGTGGCGCGGGCCGGGTGGAGGGGAATCGGGTCGCTCATGGGGCCAGTGTAGGGCGCGCCCGGGGGCGGGCGCTCCCGGGATGAACGCCAACCGGCGGCTCGGTTGAATTCCGGGATGCTTGTCTATACGTCTGTCTGCACGACTGTATAGTATTCCCCTGCACCACCCGCCGCCCCAGCCGAGCCCTGCATGTCCTTCGCCCTTGCGCCGCCCCCGTTCCGCCCCGCTTGGCACTACTGGCGCGGCCTGCTGCAGCCGGGCTGGAGCCCCTACGGCAACACCGCGCGGCTGATCCGCCGCGAAGCGGCCTCGGCCGACAGCGAGACGCTCTGGCTCAAGCCCTTCCAGCGCCTGCGCGACTGGCAGCCGGGGCAGCACCTGAGCTTCGGCTTCGAGGTGGACGGCCGCCGATTCCAGCGCAGCTTCACCCTCACCAGCCTGCCAGGGCAGCGCGAGATCGCCATCACCGTGCGCAAGGTGGCGGGCGGTCGATTCGCCGACTGGTTGTCCGAGGCCCGCGAGGGCACCCGCCTTCAGATCAGCGAGCCCTGGGGCGGCATGGCCTTCGAGATGCCTGACGCCCCGCAGCGGATGCTGATGGCGGCCGGCAGCGGCATCACCGCGGCGATCGCTCAAGTGCGCGCGGCCGCGGAGCGCGGCCAGCTGGCCGGGCTCTCGCTGGCGTACTGGGTGCGCGAGCGCGCCGAGGCCTGCTTCGTCGAGGAACTGCGCACGCTGCAGGCGCGCTTCCCGGATTTCCAATTCCGCCTGTTCCTCACTGGTGAAGCGCCGGCCGCGGCGCACGAAGCCGAGGGCCGCCTCGACGAGGCCACGCTGGCTGCACTCCCTGGTAGCCCGCAGGGCGCCGAGGTGCTCGCCTGCGGCCCCACGGGATTCGTCGCCCGTGTCGAGGCGCTGCTGCGTGGGGCCGCCGCGCGCATCGCCACCGAGAGCTTCACGCCGCCGGTGTTGCGTGTGCCCGAGGTACCGGCTGCGGCGGTGCAGCTCACGCTCTTGAAAAGCGGTCGCACGCTCAGCATTCCCACCGACACGCCCCTGCTCGCCGCGCTCGAAGCGGCCGGGCTCAAGCCCGAGCACGGTTGCCGCCAGGGTCTGTGCGGCCGCTGCACCTGCGCCAAAGCCAGCGGCGTGCATGTCGACCTGCGCGACGACAGCGCCCATCCCGAAGCCAGCACCTCGCTGAAGCTCTGCGTCAGCGCGGCCCGCACCGACCTTGCGATCGACCTCTGACATGACCGCCCACGCCCCCCTGCTCACCGGCGAGCACCTCGAAGCCTTCGGCGCCGAACTCGACGCCCTGCGCGAAAAGCACGTCCGCGACCTGGGCGCCGCCGACGCCCGCTACATCCGCCGCGTCCGCCACGTCGTGCGCTGGACGGAAGTGATCGGCCGCCTCGCGCTCTACGGTTCAGCGCCGGCGCCGTGGCTGCTCTGGCCGCTGTGGGTGCTGGGCGTGCTGCTGCTCGGCATCTCGAAGATTGTCGACAACATGGAACTCGGCCACAACGTCATCCACGGCCAGTACGACTGGATGAACGACCCGAGCCTGCAGGGCGACCGCTTCCAGTGGGACCACCTCTGCCCCTCGGACTGGTGGCGGCAGACGCACAACCACAGCCACCACCAGTGGACCAACGTGCGCGGCAAGGACGACGACGTGGGCTACGGCTTGCTGCGCATCTTCCCGGAGCAGCGCTGGACGCCGTTCGCGCTGGGCCAGCCGATCTACG
Organism: Lysobacteraceae bacterium; assembly: GCA_021297925.1. Taxonomy (GTDB): domain Bacteria; phylum Pseudomonadota; class Gammaproteobacteria; order Xanthomonadales; family Xanthomonadaceae; genus Silanimonas. The sequence continues at coordinate 7,074 of JAJTHD010000070.1, read as the reverse complement.
CGGCCCTGCTCGCGGTGTTCTACCAGACCGGCATCGCCATCCAGCACCTGAAACTCGGCCGCTACGTGAAGGGGCGCCGCTCGTGGCGCTACTTCCTTGCCGACGCCAAGCCGCTGCTGCGCAAGCTGCCCTGGCAGGGCGGCAAGGACTACGTGCTTTTCCCGTTGCTGGCCGGCCCCTTCTTCCTGCCGGTGCTGCTGGGGAACATGGCCGCGAACCTCGTGCGCAACCTGTGGACCTTCGTGGTGATCTTCTGCGGCCACTTCACCGCCGACGCGATCACGTTCACGCCGGCCCAGGTGAAGGACGAAACGCGCGCCGGCTGGTACCAGCGGCAGATCCGCGGCTCGTCGAACATCGGCGGCGGTTTCCTGATGAACTTCATGACTGGCAACCTGAGCCACCAGATCGAACACCACCTCTTCCCCGACCTGCCGGCCCGCCGCTACGCCGACATGGCCGTCGAGGTGAAGGCGCTCTGCGCGAAGTATGGCGTGCCCTACAACACGGGCTCGCTGCCGAAGCAGTTCGGGGAGGTGGTCTGGCGGATCTTCCGCCACGCCTTCCCGAGCCGACCGCACTGGGTGCCGGCCACCGTCTGAGCCCGCCGGGGCGCGGCCATCGGTGATACTGGCCGCATGGCCCCGGCCCCCGATCGACTGACCCTGCCTGAATTCTGCGCGCGCGGCCGTCTCCTTGCGGCGATCGCGGCCGGGCAACTGGTCATCCTCACCATCGCCCTCGCCCCGACGCGCGCGCCGCGCTGGGACTTCACCGAGTTCGCGTCCGCCAGCGCCCTCGCCACCTGGATCGCGATCGCCTCGGCGCTGGCCTTGTGCAAGTCGCGGCCCTGGCTGATGCGCCTGCCGCCGCGGATCGATTTCGTCGTCGCCACCGCGGTGCCGATGGGGGTGGCCCTGCTGGGCGCGGGCTCGCTGAGCTACATCGCCGCCACGATCGGCGGGTTCATCCTCGACGCGGATCGTGATCGCCACTTCGTTCTGGCCACCGTCGGCTTGACCGGCCTGATCGCCGCCATCGCGACTCGCTACTTCGCCGCCGAGGACCGCTGGCGGGCCCAGGTGGAAGCGGTCTCCCAGGCGCAGATGGAGGCGCTGCAGGCCCGCATCCGGCCGCACTTCCTGTTCAATTCGATGAACTCCATCGCGGCGCTGGTGCGGCGGGATCCGGCCGCCGCCGAACAGGCCGTCGAGGACCTGTCCGAGCTGTTCCGTGCCGCGCTCGGCCAAGGCGTCGGCGCCGACACGCTGGCCGGCGAGATCCACCTCGCGCAGCGCTTCCTCGGCATCGAGCAACTCCGGCTCGGCGACCGGCTGCGGGTGCGTTGGGACAGTGCGCCCGACCTGCCGCTCGACCTGTCGATGCCGCGCCTCGTTCTGCAGCCCCTGCTGGAGAACGCGGTGGTGCACGGGGTTGCGCGGCTGCCCGAGGGGGGCGAGATCACCGTCGCGCTGCGCGTCGAGGGAGGGCGCCTGCGGGTCGAGGTCGCCAACCCGTATCCGGTCGACGTGCCGGGCCGGCCCGGCAACGGCCACGCGCTGGCCTCGATCCGCCAGCGCCTCGAGCACCGCTTCGGCCGCGGGGTTGGCATGACGGCCTCGGCGGAGCGCGGCTACTATCGCGTCCGACTCGACCTGCCGATGCCTGCCGCGTGAACGTGCTGATCGTCGATGACGAGCCTCTCGCCCGGGAACGCCTCGAGCGCCTTCTCGGCGGACTCGGCGGCCACGTCGTGTTCCCGTCGTGCGGCGATGGTCGAGCCGCCGTCGAGGCCTGCGCGGCGGGCGGGGTCGACGCGGTGCTGCTCGACATCGAGATGCCCGGCATGGACGGCCTGGAGGCCGCCCGCCACCTCGCCACGCTGCCGTCGCCGCCGGCGGTCGTGTTCTGTACCGCCTACGACGACCACGCGCTGGCTGCGTTCGAGGCGGCGGCGGTCGACTACCTGCTGAAGCCGGTGCGCGCCGAGCGCCTCGAGGAGGCGTTGCGTCGCGCCGCCGAGCGTCGCGCGGGGCGGGTCGTGGCGCCGACCCCGCCGCCCTCGACGCGCGCCCGCAGCCACCTGTCGGCGCGGCTGCGCGGCTCGCTGCGCCTGATTCCGGTCGCGGAGATCCGCTACCTGCAGGCCGAGGAGAAGTACGTCGTCGTGCACCACGCGCGTGGCGAGGACCTCGTCGAGGACTCGCTGAAGGCGCTCGAGCTGGAGTTCGCCGGCCGCTTCCTGCGCATCCACCGCAGCTGCCTCGTCGCCCGAGCGCAGTTCGCCGAACTCAAGCGCCTGCCGGACGGCAGCACCCACGCGGTGCTGCGCGACGGCGGCATCGAACTCGAGGTGAGCCGACGCTGCCTGCCCGGCCTCCGCGAGGCCCTCGCCCACCTCTAGGGCGCCCGCGCCCGTCCACGGATTCCCCATGCCTCAGCTCCGTCTGGCCACGCGCGAAAGCGCGCTGGCCCTCTGGCAGACCGAACACGTCGCCGCCCGTCTGCGCGCCCTGCACCCCGGACTCGACGTGGTGCTCGTCCCCATGACCACGCGCGGCGACCAGATCCTCGACCGCGCGCTGGCGGCGGTCGGCGGCAAGGGCCTGTTCCTGAAGGAGCTGGAGGTGGCGATGCTGGAAGGCCGCGCGGACGCTGCCGTGCACTCGCTGAAGGACGTGCCGATGGAACTCGAAGGTCCATTCGCGCTGCCGGCCATCCTCGAGCGCGCCGATCCCTACGACGCCTTCGTCAGCAACGTCCATGCCTCGTTCGACGCGCTGCCGAACGGCGCCCGCGTCGGCACCAGCTCGCTGCGGCGGCAGGCCCAGCTCCGGGCCCTGCGCCCCGACCTCGAGCTCATCGACCTGCGCGGCAACGTCAACACCCGCCTCGCCAAGCTGGATGCCGGGCAGTACGACGCGATCATCCTCGCCTGTGCGGGCCTGCAGCGGCTGGGCTTCGACGCCCGCATCCGCGAGCGGCTGACGCCGCCGCGGCTGCTGCCCGCGGTGGCGCAGGGGGCCATCGCCATCGAATGCCGCGAGGACGACGCCGCCACCGCGCGCCTGCTGCGCGGGCTGGATGACGGCACCACGCGCGTGTGCGTGGAGGCCGAGCGCGCGATGAACCGCGCCCTGCACGGGAACTGCCACGTGCCGGTCGCCGGCTTCGCCGAGTTGTTCAACGAGAAGCTGGTGCTGCGCGGCGCGGTCGGCGATGTCGCGGACGGGCGCATGGTGCGCGCGGAAGCGAAGGGCAGCGCCGCCGATCCGGAAGGCCTGGGGCGGCAGGTGGCCGAGTCGCTGCTCGCTGCCGGCGCCGGCGAACTGCTGGGGCACTGAGCCCCGCGTCTCTCGCCGTCCCGGGATTCTGCGATGCTAGGCCCCTGACGTCGTCCGGGAGCCCCGCATGGACCGCTACGAACGCATCCTCGCCCTGCATCGCACGCTGAAGGCCGCACGGCTCGCGGTGCCGCTGCAGCGCCTGATGGACGAGCTGGGCTGTTCGCGCGCCACGCTCTACCGCGACCTCGCCTTCCTGCGCGATGCCCTCGGCGCCCCGCTCGAGAGCAGCGACGGCGAGGCCAGCTTCCGCTACGACGAGAAGGAGGCCGAGCGCTTCGAGTTGCCGGGTCTCTGGCTCAGTTCGGAGGAACTGCACGCCCTCACCGCCGCGCAGCAGCTGCTCGACCGCACGGGGCCGGGCATTCTGTCGGCGGCGATCGCGCCGCTCAAGAGCCGCATCGACGCCCTGCTGCAGCAGCACGCCGGCGGCAAGCGCTGGCCGATCGAGCGCGTCCGCGTGATCGGCTCCGGCACGCGCCGCGTCGACGAGGCCGTGTTCCGCATGGTTGCCAGCGGCGTGCTCGAGCGGAAGCGTCTTCGCTTCGAGTACCTCGCGCGCTCGACCAACGCGCGCACGGTGCGGCAGGTCTCGCCGCAGCGCCTCACGCATTACCGCGACAATTGGTACCTCGACGCCTGGGACCACGAGCGCGAGGCGCTGCGCAGCTTCTCCGTCGACCGCATCCGCCACGCCCGCATCGAGGACGCGACGGCCATCGACCATCCCGACGCCGAGCTCGACGCCCACTTCGCCGCCAGCTACGGCATCTTCTCCGGCGCCCCGAAGGCCTGGGCGACGATCCGCTTCAGCGCCAAGGCCGCGCGCTGGGTCGCCGACGAGCACTGGCATTCCAAGCAGGAGGGTCGCCTGCTGCCCGACGGCCGCTACGAACTGCGGCTGCCTTACAGCAACGCGCGCGAGCTGCTGATGGACGTGCTGCGCTACGGGCCCGACGCCGAGGTGGTCGAGCCGCCGGCGCTGCGGGAGCAGCTTCGTGGGCTGCTGCAGCTGACCGCCGCGGCCTATGGCGACTGACGCCGCCGGAAAGCGCGTCGCGCTGGTGCTGGGGGCCGGGGGCGCGCGCGGCCTCGCCCACATCGGCGTGATCGAGGCCCTGCTCGAACGGGGCTACGACATCTCCGCGGTGGCAGGGTCGTCGATGGGCGCGCTGGTCGGCGGCATCCATGCCGCCGGCAAGCTCGACGCGTACCGGGACTGGGTGGAACGCCTCGTGCGCAACGACGTGCTGCGCCTGCTCGACGTGACCTTCGGCGCCCCGGGCTTCATCCGCGGCGAGCGCGTGATCGCCACGCTGCGCGAGCTCGTCGGCGACCATGCGATCGAGTCGTTGCCGATCCCCTTCGTCGCCGTGGCCACCGACCTCGCCACGCAGCGCGAGGTGTGGTTCCAGCGCGGCCCCCTGTTCGACGCGATCCGCGCCTCGATCGCCATTCCGATGGTCTTCACCCCGCACGAGGTGGATGGACGGGAGCTCGTCGACGGTGGACTGCTCGCGCCGTTGCCGGTGGCCGCAACGCGAGGCTTCCATTGCGACCTCGTCGTCGCCGTCGACCTCAACGCCCGCGGGCCGCGCCCGGCGCCGGCCGGTCCCGTCGCGCTGCGCGAGACCGAGATGTTCGACGACGACCGGCCGCCCCCGCCGGCCGGCTGGCGCGAGCGGGTCGCCTCCTGGTTCTCGCCGGCGGCCGTCGCGCCCCGGGCGCCGCCGCCTCCGGCGGGGGGCGGGATCGCCGGCGTACTCGATCTGATGTCGCGGTCGATGGACACGATGCATTCGCAGATCACGCGGCTGCAGCTCGCGCAGGATCCGCCCGACCTGCTGATCCGCGTGCCGCGCGACAGCGCGACCTTCTACGAGTTCTGGCGCGGCCGCGAACTGCGCGCCCTCGGCCACCGCATCGCGGCGGACGCCCTCGACGCTTGGCGCTGATCGGGGCCGCCGCGCGGGGTGGCCGACCGCTTCCAATCGCCTGTTGGTTACGCCCGCGTGCACGGCGTGACTTTGGCCATATCCGGCGGAGCGCAGGCAGGGGGTAAGCTCGGTCACCCCATAATGCTGGAGCTCCAACGATGCGCCGCACGCGCCTTGCCGTTGTCTTCGCCCTGATGTCCGCGTCCTTCGCCCACGCCCAAGCCCCCGCCTCCGCACCGTCCGCCTCGCCGGTCGCCGCGCCCGGTGCCACCGCACCCATGCCCGCCGATCCCTGGCAGTGGCTGGAGGACGTCGAGGGCACCCGCTCCCTCGATTGGGTCAAGGCCCAGAACGCCGACACGAAGGCCACGCTGGAGGCGCAGCCGGGCTTCACGACGCTGCGCGACGACCTGCTCGCCATCCTCGACTCGAACGCCCGCATCCCGTTCGTCGGCAAACAGGGCGAGTACTTCTACAACTTCTGGCGAGACGCCAAGAACCCCGCCGGCGTGTGGCGCCGCACCACGCTCGAGGAGTACCGCAAGGCCGAGCCGGCGTGGGAGGTGCTGCTCGACCTCGATGCGCTGAACAAGGCCGAGGACATGAACTGGGTCTGGCGCGGCGCCGACTGCCTGCGTCCGGCCTACGACCGCTGCCTCGTCTCGCTGTCGCGCGGTGGCGCCGACGCCATCGAGATCCGCGAGTGGGACCAGTCCGACCGCGCCTTCGTCGAGGGCGGCTTCCGCCTGCCGGAAGCCAAGGGCGGCGCCGGCTGGCGCGACGCCGACAGCCTCTACGTCTACACCGATTTCGGCGCCGGTTCGATGACCTCGTCGGGCTACCCGCGCATCGCCAAGCTCTGGTCGCGCGGCACGCCGCTGGCCGAGGCGAAGGTGGTCTACGAGGGCAAGCCCGAGGACATGTACATCGCCGCCGGCCGTGACCTGACGCCGGGTTTCGAGCGCGACTTCGTCAGCCGCACCATCGCCTTCTACAACGACGAGCTGTACCTGCGCGGCGAGGACGGCACCCTGACCAAGGTCGATGCCCCGAACTCGGCCAACAAGACGCCCTACCGCGAGTGGCTGATCCTCGAGCTCCGCGAGGACTACGCCGCGGGCGGCACCACCTACCCGAAGGGATCGGTCATCGCGACCCGGCTCGACGTCTTCATGGCCGGCGGCCGCGACTTCGATGTGCTGTTCCAGCCGACCGACACCACGGCCTTCGTCTCGCTGACGCCGACCAAGAACCACCTGATCCTCAACGTCCTCGAGGACGTCAAGAACCGCTTGTCGGTGCTGACCTACGCGGACGGCGAGTGGACGCGCGCGCCGCTGGAAGGCGCGCCCGCCTTCGGCACCGTGTCGGTGGCCGCGGTCGACGACGAGGAGAACGACGACTACTTCCTCACCGTCACCGATTACCTGACGCCGACCACGCTGATGCTCGGCACCATCGGCGAGGCGCCGCAGCCGCTCAAGCAGCTGCCGGCCTTCTTCGACGCCTCGGATCTCGAGATCACCCAGAACTTCGCCACCAGCAAGGACGGTACCCGCGTGCCGTACTTCATGGTCGCCAAGAAGGGGCTCGAGAAGAACGGCAAGAACCCGACCCTGCTGTACGGCTACGGCGGCTTCGAGATCTCGTTGACCCCGGGGTACTCGGCCGGCGTCGGTCGCGCGTGGCTGTCGGAGGGCGGTGTCTACGTCGTCGCCAACATCCGCGGTGGCGGCGAGTACGGCCCGCGCTGGCACCAGGCCGGCTTGAAGGAAAACCGCCTGCGCATCTAC
>JAJTHD010000165.1 GCA_021297925.1 Lysobacteraceae bacterium | reverse complement strand
GTAGTACCACTTCCAGTGGAAGCGCTGCGTCGGGGGAATCGGCGCCGTTCCCCGCCACTCCGGGTGGTAGCGGACAAACGCGGCGAGCGTGTCCTCCTTCGGACGGTCCCACGCGTCGTTCAGGACGAGGCGGTGCTCGAGCGCGATGCGGCTTCCCGGCACTTCGGGGAGCGTGCGGTCGAGGACCATCCCCGCGAGCGCGGGCAGGGCCACGACCAGCACCAGCCAGCCGCCGAGAAGCCGGGTCGCGACGGTGTCCGTCGCGTGCTGCCGCCACCGGAGGGCGAGCGCGGCGCCCGCGGTGCACCAGATCGCCGCGTACAGGAGGGTGGCCGCGGCGATGCCGAACAGGCCGGAATCCAGGCGCCCGGTCGTGATCGCAGCGACGGCGAGGGGGACGAGGACGGCGGCGCCGAGTGCGGCCCATCGCAGCGCGACGCGTCGGCTCCAAGGCACCCGCGGCTGCACCGCGAGGCTGGCGAGGAGCGCGTCGCGCCCGGCTTCGCGCTCCGCGCTGGCGAGCGGCGCGACGAGCACCAGCGCGACCAGCGGCATCAGCACGACGACCACGAAGGCGAAGTCGAGGCTGCCGGCGGCAGCCCGCTCCGGCGCGGCGTTGCCGCCCGCGTGCCGCTGGCCCTCCAGCCCGAGCAGCCGGATGCGCAGCGCCACCGGCTCGGAGAGCGCGTCGCCCAGGTGCAGCCACGCCAGCGGTGGCGGGGACTGGGGCACGAGGTGGACCATCGCGTAGCCGAGCGCGCCCGCATCCACGGGGTCCACGAGCGGGTCGAGCGTCTCGTCCGAGGCCGTGGCCTGTTGCGCCTGCAGGCGATCGACCTGCAGACGCAGCGCCCGGTCCTCGACATGCCCGTTCCACAAAGCGACGGACGCGAGCACGACGAGCAGGACGAGGGCGGCGCGGGCGAGTCGCTCGCGCCATAGCAGGGCCAGTTCGAGCCTCAGCATGGCCGCCGCTCCAGCCGCCGGCCCACCAGCGCGAGCCCGGCCGCCCCTCCGCCCAGCCACAGGACGAGGGCCACGACGAGGCCCGGCGCGATGGCGGTGTAGCCTGGGCGGAGCGCCCCGTCGTCGCGGGCGATGCGCCCCCAGTGCGAGGCGTCGAGGCGCTGTGCGCGGTCGTTCTCGAGCAGGATCCGCTCGGCGTGGAGCCGGTTCAGTTGCTGGACCATGATGTAGCGCCGGTGTTCGGCGGCCCGCAGGAAGCGGCGATGTGCCTCGCCGTCGGTCCCGGCCAGGGTCCGAGACAGCCGTTCCACCGCGAGCGAGGGCAGGGCGATCCCCCAGCGGGCCATGGCGGCGTCCTGTGCGCGCTGTGCGTCGAACTGGCGGCCGGTCAGCGTGGCGATCGCGGCGGCGCCGAGGCGTTCGCCCTCGAGCATGACGAGCCCGCCCCAGTTCAGCGGCAGGTCCTCGACGCGGTCGACCCCATGGCGGCGCAGCGTCTCCTCTCGGAATCGGGCGAAGTGCGGCGCGTCGGGATCGTGGGCATCGCCGATCGCGCGCAACGCCCGGTCGACGGCCACGTCCAGTTCGACCGGGGAGGGCGCGGGATGACGGAGCGCGGCGGCGGTCGCGGCCGCTCGCGGTCCGACCAGGACAGCGAGGCACCAGACCATCACCCCGAGCAGGAGTGCCGTCGCCGGTTCGCGGGCGAGGGCCGAGAGCCCGACCACGGCGAGCGCGACGATCGCCAGGTGGCCGGCGTAGAGCGCGGACAGGGCGAGGCCACGCCCGGTCTCGCCGCTGCCAAGCCCAATGCCGACGGCCGCGAGCAGCACCGGGGCGGCGAGCAGGAGGCCGAGGCCCCAGGTCGCGAGGGCCTTGCCGAACAGGATCCGGGTCGCACCGACGCCAGACAGCTGGAGGTGCAGCCAGGTCCCGTCGCGGCGTTCCGACGCCACGGCGCCCGCGCCGGCGAACAGCATCAACAGCGGCACCACGACGGTGACGTAGCGCGCCGGGTCGAGCGCGCCGAGCCCGAGCAGACCGGCGCTCTCCCGGGCTTCCGCGAAGTTGGCCGGATTCTGCCGGTGCCCCTCGAGGAACACCGCCCGTCCGGCATGCGCCTCGACCCCCCAGTCGATCACGGCGAAGGGCTGCGGCGGCTTGAACACGAAGTCGCCGAAATGCACGACGCGGTGCGGATGGCGGTCGGGCTGGGCGTGCCACTGGGCGTCGGCGGTCGCCGCATGGGCGTCTCGCGCCGATTCCCACGCCGATTCCCGCACGCTCCCGACCACGACCACCACGGCGCTGAGCACGAGCCCGGCGGCCAGCACGGTCCGCGTCACGCCATGGCGCCACGCGCGACGCACCTCCGCCCCCGCCACGCCGAACAACGCGTGGATCCCGGTCACGCCGCCGCCCCGGGCGTCGCTCGCCACGCGCTGGGCCCCGGCAACTCGCCGCGGCCTTCGCGAAGAACCCGGCCGCGCTCGAGCCACAACCAGCGGTCGGCGAGCTCGCCGACGGCCGCGAGGTCGTGGCTCACCATCAACACGGCCTTCCCGGCGGCGCGCCATCGACGCAGCCGGTCCGCCAGTTCCGCCGTCGCGCCGGGGTCGAGGCCCGACGACGGCTCGTCCAGCAGCACGAGGTCGCTGCCGCGCAGATCGGCCAGCGCGAGCAGCAGCTTCTGGCGCATGCCCTTGGAGTAGGTGCCGGCGGCCCGGCGCCACGCCGCCTCCGCGAGGCCCACCGCGTGGAGCGCGTCCGCGATGCGCCCGCGGTCGCGCGCATGGCCGGCCAGTCCCAGCAGGTAGTCGAGGTTCTCGATCGCGTCGAGGTGCGGATAGACCGCCGCCTGCTCCGGCACGAAGGCCAGCCGCCGGCGCACCTCGGCCGACGAGGCCCGGGGATCGAGGCCGAACACGTGGACCTGCCCGTCCTCGACCGGCAGCAGGCCGAGCAGCACCTTCAGCAGCGTGGACTTGCCCGCGCCGTTGCCGCCCAGGACCGCGAGCAGCTCGCCGGACGCCACGTGCAGGGAGACCCCGTCGAGCACCCGGGTGTCACCGTAGCCCGCGACGAGGTCGCGGACGTCGACGGCCGGGGGCGGTGGCGCGTGGTCGACGGTCGCCATGCTCAGAACTCGACGGTCGCCGACAGCGTCGCGTTGCGGCCGTCGCCCGGCGAGTGGATGGTGTTGCTTCCGTCTTCGCTGAAGTCGAAGACGTACTCGTGGAAGCGATCGGTCAGGTTGTTCACCTGCAGGGCCAGCACGCCCCAGCCGAAACGCTGCTCGACGCTGGCGTGCAGCAGAGTGAAGCCGCCGAACTGCCCGCCAAGGTTGGCTTCGTTGACGAAATAGTCGCCCTGGTGGTCGAGATGCACGCGCGCCGTCAGCGTGTCGGTGGCACGCAGGCTCAGGCCCAGCGAGGCGGTGCGATCCGGGATGCCGCGCAGTTCATTGCCGATGAAGGCCCGCCGGTTCGAGGCCGGGCGCACGATGGCGCTGTCGACGGTCGTGAGGTTCCCCCACAGCGTCCAGCGCTCGTCGATGCGCCAGTCGGCGGCGAGGTCCCAGCCCTTGCGCGAGGTTTCGCCGACGTTCTGCGCCGTGCCGTCCACGACCACGAATTCGTCCTTCGCGGTCTGCTCCCAGTAGGACAGGCGAAGCTGCGCGCCCGTGGCCGGCTGCCACGTGCCGCCGATCTCCCAGCCGTCGTTGATCGAGACATCGCGCGCCCGGCGGTTGCCGGCGGTAAAGGCATCGGCGAACAGCGGGTGCTGGAAGCTGCGCCCGGCATTGGCGAACAGCTGGGCGTCCTCGCCCAAGGCCACGAAGGCGTTGAGCTTCGGCTGCACGATCGTGCCGAAGTCGAGGATGTCGCGCGCCGACGGCACGCCCGCCGCGTTGAACTGCAGGTAGTCGCCGCCGATGCGGTCGGCGCGCAGCGCCACGTTCGCGCCCCAGCGGTCCTCGTCGCGGAAGCCGAGCCGCGTCCACGCGCCCCAATGGCTGAAGGTGAAGTCCCGGTTGCGCAGCACCGCCGCGTTGTCACGGACGCGGCGCTGGCCGACGGTACCGAAGCGCTGCTCGATCACGTCCTGCGTTTCGGCGTCCACGCCGCCGTCCAGCGTCCAGTTCGGGTCGATGGCCCAGCGCGCCGAGACGAGCAGGCCCTGCTGGTCCTGGTCATCGAAGCGGTTCTGCAGCGCCTGCGCGGCGGAGAAGCGCACCCAGCGTTCGCGCTCGAAGTGGTTGACGTAGGCCTTTGCCGACCAGCTCAAGGCGTCGTTGATGCGCTGGTCGAAGTGCAGGCTGCCGTGCTGTACCTGCTTGTCGCCGCCGTCCTGATTGGCGTAGCTCGCCGACTGGCGCGGATTCGCCCGCGATTCGGCACGCGTGAGGTAGCCCGGCGAATCGCTGTCGTAGCTCGCCGTGCGCACGATGGCGCGCAGCGTGGTGTCGTCATTGATGGCCAGCGACCAACGGCCGCCGAAGGCGCGCTTGTCGAGGTCCATGCGCTCGCGGTAGCCCTCCGTCTGCCGCCATCCGACGGTGTAGCTGTGCGTCAGCGGGCCGTCCTCGAAGCCGGCGTAGCCCTGCAGTTCGCGGGCGTCGTAGCTGCCGTAGGACAGGCGCAGTTCGCGCGCCACGTCCTCGCGGGTCTGGATGCGCACGTTGCCGGCGATGGCCAGCAGGCCCACCGTGGGATCACTGGTGCCCTTGAACACGGTGATCGACTCGATGCCCGTCGGGAACAGCTGGTCCATCTCGCCGAAGCCGTTGTGCAGGTTCATCGGTACGCCATCGACCAGCAGCTTCACGTGCGGCGTCTCGCCGTCACCGGAGAAGCCGCGGATGGCGATGTCCGAGTTCACCAAGCCCTGGTTGTAGCGGGCGATGTACAGGCCCGGAATCTTGTTGAACAGCGCGCTGGTGTCGTTGACGTTCTCGTAGCCGATTTCGCTGCGCCCGATGACGTCGAGCGAGCCCTGCAGGTCGAGCTCGGGCGTCGCCGTGGTTTCACCGATCACGACGACGGTGTCGAGGCGACGGGCTTCGTCGGCGGGATTGGCGAAGGCCGCCGACGACAGGGCAAAGGCGAGG
>JAJTHD010000295.1 GCA_021297925.1 Lysobacteraceae bacterium | reverse complement strand
TCGGGCGTCCCCGCGCGTCCGTCAAACCAAACGCCCCCCGCCGTTCAGCCGCCCCGCAGCGGGTAACCGACGGCGCACGGTTTACGGCCCCCCACCCGGCCGGCACACTGCGGGTCCAACCGTCCGACCCTGATCCCGGCATGCCCGTCTGGCCGCTCCTGCTCCTTGCCGCGCTCTCGGTCGCCGGTCTCTTTCTCGGCTTGCGGGGCTGGCGACGCCGTCGGCGCGAGGCGCGCCTGCGCCTGGTGCTGGATCGTGCCGACGCCCTGCAGGCGCTGCTGGCGACCGCCAGCCAGCGCATGGCCGCCTGGCGGGGCACCGTCGGCCGACTGGCCGGGGACCTCGGCAGCGGGGCCCAGCGGGCCTTGGACGCGGAACCCCTGTTCCGCGAGGCTAAACGCGACCTGCTCCAGCACCGCCTCTGGCTCCAGCAGAAGGGCCTGGCGGCTTCGCTGGCCGAACTCGACGAGGCCGGGGACGCGCTGTCGCGCGTGCACGACCGTCTCTCCGCCCAGTTGGCCTCCCTCGAATCGGCCGGCGACGCCCTCGCGCAAGCCACCGATGCCGCGCAGGAGGCCGCGCGGCGGGAGCCGCCCTCACTGCGCCGAGGGCCCTGACGCACTCCCCGGAAGCGGAACGGGGCAGGCGGCGGGCGGATCCCCGGCACGACGCAGGCCCCGGTACACCCAGAACGACTTCCCGCCGCCCGGCCCCTCGACGATGGACAGCGGCGCGAGGCCGTCGAACCATCGACAGGTCCTATCGACCCAGGCGGCCCTGTCCCGCAGCGGCGTCTCTCCCGGCTCGAACAGCAGCAGGATCGGAGTGCCCGGGGTGAGCCGGTCGAGGCCGGCCTCGTCGTACCCCCAAAGCGCCAGCTGCGGCGCGCGTCCGTGCTTGCGGTTGTTCCAATGGTCGAGGACGAACACCCGGGGCTCGCGATCGAGCGCGAAGGACAGCTGGGCGGCCAGCATGAAGTGGTCGGCGACCAGCACGTCGTCGGGCCGTCGGACCTGGCGGACGGCGTCGGCGATCTCCCGCCAGCCGAGGAAATTGTCCGGGTAAAGGGAGGTTCCCGCGGTGCGCGCAACCAGCGCGGGAACGGCCGGCGCGGCAAAGGCGATGCCGACGAGCACCGATCCCACGATCGCAAGCGTGGCGCCGACCGCGGGTAGGCGCGAGCCACGGCGCTTGAGGTCATCGACCAGCGCGGGCAGGAACGCGGCGGCCACGAGATAGGCCGGCAACGGCCAATGCAGCGAGAAGCGCGCCCGGTCCGTGAACGGGGCGAGGGCGGCGTACACGAGGAGCAGGCCGGCCGCCGAGATCGCGGCCAGTCTCGCGGGACCGCCCTGGCGCGCGCCCCGCCACAGGGCGGCCAGCAGCAGGCCATAGAGCACCGGGGTCACGATCAGGGCCTGGGCGACGGGCTGGAGGAGCCCGCGCGGATCGAACGCCCAAGGATGGCGATCGACGAACTGGAAGCGCCAACCCGCATCACCGACCGTCGCGTTGAACGCCAGGAGCGGCCACCACGCCAGCGCACCAGCGCCGATCGCCACCCAGAGGCCCGGGGCACGGAGCGTCGCGCGCGGCAACATCGTCAGCGCGACGAGTCCGCCGATGGCGAGCACGGGGCCGAAGCGGTAGTGGGCCAGCGCACCGGCCACGAGCGCGAGGGCGAACTGGGCATGCAGGGGGTGCCAGCGGCTCGCTCGCCACGAACCGCTGTCGTTCGCGAGGCCGACGAGCGCGTCGAGAGCGGCGAGGATCGCCACGGTCAGCAGGGCATCCGGCAGCGCCATGATGCCCAAGGGCAGCATCAGCGGCAGGGGCAGGGTCCAGAGCCCCGCCCGCCAAGCCTGTTCCTTCGGGGCGATGCGGGCCGCGAGACGAACGACCATCCACGGCAAGACCGCACCCAACAGGACGAACGGCCAGCGGAGTCCGAACAGCGTGTCGCCCGCGACGGCCGTGCCCAGCGCGATCAGCCACGCCGTGCCCGCGGGGAGGTCCGAGTACGCCCATGCGGGGTGCACGGCCTCCCATGCGTAGAAGGCCTCGTCGCCAAAGGGCGGCAACGCCATGGCGATCGCCAGCTTCAACGCAAGCAGCGACGCCCAAGCCGCGACGAACTTCACGCGGGCCGCCGAAGCGGCCGTGCCAGACTCGCCCGTCAACGCATCCACTGGACTCCCCATGCTTTCGCCCCCGACGCCGGCCGCCATCGTACCCGCCGACCTCCGCGCCGCCCTCGCCGCGGCGATCGACCAGGTCAACGGCCTGGTGCTGGGGAAGCCGCGCGAGGTGCGACTCGCCTTCACCGCCCTGCTCGCCGGAGGCCACCTGCTGGTCGAGGACCTGCCGGGCTTGGGCAAGACCACGCTGGCCCGCGCCCTCGCCGCGACGCTGGGCCTCGAGTTCCAGCGGATGCAGTTCACCGCCGACCTGCTGCCCTCCGACATCCTCGGCGTGTCGGTGTACGACCCGCAGGACCGGGGTTTCCGCTTCCACCCGGGCCCCGTATTCACGCAGCTGCTGCTCGCCGACGAGATCAACCGGGCGCCGCCGCGCACCCAGAGCGCCCTGCTGGAGGCGATGGCCGAGCACCAGGTCACCGTCGACGGCGTGTCGCATCGCCTTCCGGCCCCGTTCTTCGTGATCGCGACGCAGAACCCGGTCGACCTGTCCGGCACCTTCCCCCTGCCGGATTCCCAGCTCGACCGCTTCCTGCTCCGCCTCTCGATGGGCTACCCCGACGCCGGGGCGGAACGCTCGATGTTGGCCGGCCGAGATCGCCGCCTCCTGATCCAGGAGACGATGCCGCGGCTTGGCGCCGATCAGGCCCTCGCCCTGCAGAAGGCGGTCGACGGCGTGCATGCCAGCGATGCCCTGTTGGACTACGTCCAGCGCCTCCTCGCCGCAAGCCGCCGCCATCCGGGCATCCGGGTCGGCCTGTCGCCGCGCGCCGGCCTGGCCCTGCTGCGCGGAGCGCGTGCGCACGCCCTGCTGCTGGGCCGGGACCACGTGCTGCCCGACGACCTGCAGGCGCTGTTCGTTCCCGTCGCCGCGCATCGCCTGGTGGTCGATGCGGAAACCGACCGCCGCGACGCGATGGCCCGCGAACTGCTCGCCTCGGTGGCCGTCGACTGAGCATGGCCGCGCGCCCCGACGGCACCGACCGCCTCGCCCGCTGGACGGACCGCCTGCCCTTCGTCCGGGGCCGGCGACCGGAGCCAGCCCCGGTGCTGCTCGACCGTCGTCGCATCTACGTGCTGCCCACGCGGCTCGGCCTGCTGGTCGGGATCCTGCTGATGGCGATGCTGCTCGGCGCCTTGAACTACAACAACAACGCCGCGCTGGTGCTCGCCTTCCTGCTGGCCGCGGTGGTTCACAACAGCGTGGTGATGGCCCATCTCGGGCTCTCCGGCCTTCGCCTGGTGGCGATCCATGGCGAACCGGTCCATGCCGGCGGCACCCTTCGGGTGGGTGTATCGGCGGAGGCCGGTCGACGCGAACGCGAGGGGCTCCGCCTGCGCAGCGGAGAGGGTGCCGACGTCGCCTTGGAGGGGCCGGCCGGGGCCCGGCTGGAGGCCCATCTCGAGGTACCGGCGCCGCGCCGGGGCTGGCACCGGCTGGAAAGGCTGCGCATCGCGACGACCCGGCCGTTGGGCCTGGTTCGCGCCTGGTCGTGGTGGCAGCCCGATGTGCGCCTGCTGGTGTACCCCGCGCTCGAACGCCCGGCGCCCCCGTTCCCCGCGGATGCGGACACCGGAAGCGCCCGGCCGCGGCCCCGCCGCAGCGGCGAGGAGGTCCATCACCTGCGCGACTACCGCCCCGGCGACGCCCCGCGGCAAATCGCATGGAAGCGCAGCGCCCGCAGCGGCCGACTGGTGGTGCGGGAGCACGAAAGCGGCGCGGCCCAGGATCTGGTGTTCGACTGGCAGGCGTTGGCGGGATGGAGCGCCGAGGCGCGCATCCGACGGCTGGCCGCATGGGTCGTCGAAGCCGATCGACAGGGCCGGCGATCCCTGTTGATGCTGCCCGGCGAACGCATCGGACCGGGGCAGGGTCCCGCCCACCGCCACGCCTGCCTGAAGGCGCTGGCGCTGCTGCCGGGAGGCGTTGCGTGAGCGCGCCCCTTGCGCTGGCCCTGCGGCAGGGCGTGGTGGCCGCCGTGCTGGCGGCCTCGCTGCCCTTGCTGATGCATCTCCCTGGCCGCGTGGCGCTGGGGGTCGGGGCGGTGGGCCTGGCCGCCGGCGCCAGTGCCCTCACGCGTCCGCTGCCGTCGTGGCTGCGCGTGGCCCTCGTGCTGCTGGTCAGCGGCGCCGTGGTCACCGGCTTTGGCTTCCGCGTGGGGCGCGACGCGGGCAGCGCGCTGCTGCTGGCGATGCTGGTCCTCAAACTCTCCGAGCTTCGCGACATCGACGACGCCCGTCGCCTCGTGGCCTTCGCCCTGTTCGCCCCCTTCGCGGCCTTCCTCCAGGACCAGGGTCCCCTGACCCTCGCGCTGGGCTTGGCCGGCGCCCTCGGCATCCTCGCCGCGCTGTCGCGGCTGGCCCGGGAGGACAGCCCCTCGCCGACCTTCCGTGCCGAAGCCCGGCGTCTCGGGCAACTGGTCGTGCTCGGCCTTCCACTGGCCGCCGCGGGGTTCTGGCTGTTCCCCCGCCTGCCCACGCCGCTCTGGGGCCTGCCCGAGAACGCGATGGCGCGCAGCGGCATCAGCGAACGGATGAGCCCCGGCGACTGGATCGACCTGATGGCCGATGATCGCCCCGCGTTCCGCGTGCGCTTCGACGGCCCCCGGCCGCCGACCGAGCAGCTGTACTGGCGCGGGCCGGTGCTCTCGCGCTTCGACGGGCGCACGTGGACGCGCAACCCGTGGATCGATGCACTGCCACCGCCGACGCTCGACGCGCCGCCGCAGACCGGCGTCACCTACACGGTCACGCTCGAGCCGACCGACCGCCGCTACGTGTTCGCGCTCGAATCGCCGGCCGATTGGCCGGCCTCCCTGCAGTTGGGTGGCGAGGCCAGCCTGATGTCGAAGGATCCGCTCCGCGGCCTCGCCCAGTTCCGCCTGCGGGCCACGCCGGCCGCGCCGTTCCAGCCCCGGCTGCCCGCCAGCGCCCGACCGGGCTATCTCGCTCTGCCTCCGGGCTTCAACCCGCGGACGCTGGCGCGAGCGGCGGAGTGGCGGCAGGAGTCGCCGGAGCCCCGCGCCTACATCCAACGGGTGCTGAGCTGGTTCAACGCGGAGCATGCCTACAGCCTCTCCGCGCCTCCCCTTGGGCGGCACACCGCGGACGAGTTCCTCTTCGACACGCAGGAGGGCTTCTGCGAACACTTCGCCTCGGCCTTCGTGATCCTGATGCGCGGCGCGGGCCTGCCGGCCCGGGTCGTCACCGGCTACGTCGGCGGCGTCCGCAACCCGATCGGCGACTACTGGGTCGTCCGGCAGATGGATGCCCATGCCTGGGCCGAGGTCTGGCTCGACGGCGAGGGCTGGGTGCGCGTCGATCCGACCGCCGCGGTCGCACCGGAGCGGATCTTCGACACCCTCGAGGACCAGGCGGGTGGCGGGCTCGCGGCCGGCCTCGGCCCCGTGTTCGACTTCGGCGACAGCCTGCGCGAGGCCTGGAACAACTTCGTCGTCCGCTACGACGCGTTGCGCCAGGTGCAGCTGCTCGAGCGGTTGGGCGTGCGCAATGCGGACCCGTCGAAAGTCGGCCTCGCCTTCATCGTCGCGGCCGGGCTCGCGCTCGGGCTCACGCTCCTGTTGCTGGCGCGGCGCCCGGCCTCGACGGTCGATCCGCTGGAACGCGAATGGCGCCGCTACCTCCGTCGATGGGCCCGACGCGGCTTCGCCAAACGCGACGACGAGACCGCCCTCGCCTTCGCCGCGCGGGTGGCGCGGTCGGTGCCCGAGGCCACCGGGGGCCTGGTTCCGCTCGCGCAGCGGTGGAGCCGGCTGCGGTACGCCGATCCCGCATCGGAGGGGCGCGATGTCCTGCGGCAGGACCTCCGGCGCGGACGACCGCCCCCGCTCAGCCGCCATTGAGGTCGTGGCACCTACGGTGGGGCATTCGACCCCTCCCCCGCCGGAGCCCCGCCATGGCCGTCGCCACCCGATCCTTCCGCCTCCTCGCACCGCTCGCCGTCGCGCTGGCACTTGGCGGCTGCGTCACCGCGCCAAAGCCCCTTCAAGGCACCTGGGCGGCGACCACGCCGCAGGCCGCGACCGACCAGGACCGCGGCACGACCGTGCGCTGGGGCGGCCGACTGGTCGAGGTGCGGCCCGCCGCGGCCTCGACCTGCTTCGACGTGATCGCCCAGCCATTGGGCGCGAACGGGGCGCCGGCCGGCGGCGATGACAGCCTTGGGCGGTTCCGCGCCTGCCGAGCCGGCTTCTACGACCCGGCGGTGTTCGCCCCGAACCGCGAGGTGACCTTCACCGGCCGGCTCGCCGGCATCGACACGGTGCGCATCGGCGACTACGACGCCAAGGTGCCGCGCATCGACGCGGACGTCGTCTTCCTGTGGCCGGAGCGCCGCGACGTCGACGTGATCGTCGAGCGCTCGCCCTGGTGGTGACTCAGCCCGGCGGCCAGTGCATCGCCCGCCCGGCGAGCAGGTGCAGGTGGATGTGGAACACGGTCTGCCCGCCGTCACGGTTGCAGTTCATCACCACCCGGTAGCCGTCGTCGGCGAAGCCCTGGGACTTGGCCCAGCCGGCGGCCGCGAGCATCAGCCGGCCAAGCAGCTCGGCGTGCGCGGGCGTGGCGTCGTTGAGCGTCGGCACCGGCTGCTTCGGGATGAACAGCACGTGCACCGGCGCCTGCGGATGGATGTCGCGGAACGCGAGGACATTCTCGTCCTCGTAGACGATGTCGGCGGGGATCTCGCGGCGGATGATCTTGCTGAAGATGGTCTCGGACACGGCGGCCTCCTGCGGTTCGACACCGAGGATGCCAGCCGCGCGCGCCGCCGTGTAGCGATCAGCCGGTGGCGTCGCCGCGCGAACCGAAGGCGTGGGCCAGCGTGCCGCGGTCGACGTACTCGAGCTCGCCGCCGAGCGGCAGGCCCTGCGCGAGGCGGCTCGGCCGGACGCCCGCCTGGCGGGCCATCTGCGCGAGGTAGTGCGCCGTCGCCTCGCCTTCGACCGTCGGATTCGTGGCGATGATCAGCTCCCGCACCTCGCCACCGGCGAGTCGCTGCGCCAGCCGATCGAGGCCGAGCTGGCGCGGGCCGATGCCGTCCAGCGGCGAGAGCCGACCCTGCAGCACGAAGTACAGGCCCCGGTAACCGGTCGCCTGCTCGATGGCGAGGCGATCGGCCGGCGTCTCGACGGCGCACACGAGGCTGCGGTCGCGCGACGGGCTCGCGCAGATCGTGCAGACGGGCGTTTCGCTGAAGTCGCGGCACTGTTCGCAGTGCCCGATCCGCTCGACCGCCTCGAGGAGGCGCTGCGCCAGCCGCGTGGCGCCCTCGCGATCCCGTTCGAGCAGGTGGTAGGCCATCCGCTGCGCCCCCTTGGCACCGACGCCCGGCAGCACGCGCAGCGCGTCGACCAACTGCTCGAGCAGGCCCTGGCTCACCGATGCCCCCGCTGCCCGATCCTCGCGCCGATCACGCGCCGAACATGCCCTTGAGGCCCGGCGGAATAGGCATGCCGGCGGTGGCCGCCGACATGCGGCGGTTCGATTCCTCGTTGGCCTTGTTGACCGCGTCGTTGATGGCGGCGGCGATCAGGTCCTCGAGCATTTCCGCGTCGCCCAGCGCCTGCGGGTCGATGCGCACGCGACGGGCCTCCATGCGGCCCGAGAGCGTCACGCTGACCATGCCGCCGCCGGACTGCCCGGTGACCTCGATGGCCGAGAGCTCCTCCTGCGCCTTCTTCATGTTGTCCTGCATGCGCTGCGCCATCTGCATGGCTTGCGCGATGTTGCCCTTGAACATGGACTACTCCTCGATCGGTCGGATGGATCCCTCGACGACCTGTGCCCCTTGGGACACGAGCCGGGCGACGACGGGATCGGAAAGAAAACGCGCCTCGGCCTCGACCTGGCGCTCGGAGCGCTCGCGCTGCCGGCGGTCGAACAGGCTCTCGCCGGGCGCGGCCGCGCCCTCGACGAAGCGGAGCTGCGGCGCACGGCCGTAGAGCGGCGCAAGCGCTTCGGCCAGTCGGCGGACGCTGATGTCCGTGCGCATGGGCTCGCCGGCGGCATCGAGCGCCAGCACGAGGGTTTCCGCGTCTCCGGAGACAAACCGTGCATGCGCGGCGAGCTGGCCTGCCGGTCCCGAGACGGCCTGGCGCTGCAGGGCGTCCAGCCAGTCGGCGTTCGAGGCGATCGGCCCGGTGGTCGGCGACGGCGCCGGCGGCATCGCCAGGGCGGCGTGGCCAGCGCGCCCCGCGGGGTCGGGTCGCGGCGCTTCCGGGCGCGGCGCCTCGGCACGGGGAGCATCGGTGCGCGCCTCGGCGAACGGCGACGGCGGCGCCTTGCGCGGGGCCGGCGCTTCGGCCGCGAACGGCGACGGCGGGGCCTTGCGCGGCGCATCCACCACCGGGACGGCGACACTGCGGGGTTCCGGGTCCACCGCCGGGCGCGGGGCGCGCTCGCCGTCGCGCGGCGCGTCGCCGGCCGGTCGGAACGCCAGCATGCGCAACAGCGCCATCTCGAAGCCGGTGCGAGGCGTGGGCGCGAGGCCGAGGTCGCGACCGCCGGTCAGCGCCATCTGGTACCAGAGTTGCACCACCTCAGGCGCGAGTTGCGACGCCAGCGCCTCGATGTCGATGCCGTCCAGCGGACGCGCGGCTTCCGGCACCAGCTGGCGCACCTGCACCGCATGGAAGGCCGCCGCAAGATCGTCCAGCACCTGGCCGTAGTCGGGCGAGAACGCAGCCATCGCCTCCACCTGCGCGAGCAGCGCGGGGCCGTCGCCGGTGGCTAGCGCGGCCAGCACCCCGCCGAGCGCCCCGTGGTCGAGCGTGCCGAGCATCGCATGCACGGTCGCCGCGTCGAGCCGCCCGCCTCCGTACGCGATCGCCTGGTCGAGCAGCGACAGGCCATCGCGCAGCGAGCCGTCCGCGCCCCTGGCGAGCAGGGCCAGCGCCGCATCGTCCGCGGCGATGCTCTCCGCATCGACGATGCGGCGCATCTGGCCCTGGATCTGCTCCTGCTCCAGGCGCCGCAGGTTGAACTGCAGACAGCGGCTCAGCACGGTGACGGGCAGCTTCTGCGGGTCCGTCGTCGCGAGCAGGAACTTGACGTGCCCGGGCGGCTCCTCGAGCGTCTTCAGCAGCGCGTTGAACGCCGCCTTCGACAGCATGTGCACTTCGTCGATC
>JAJTHD010000229.1 GCA_021297925.1 Lysobacteraceae bacterium | reverse complement strand
TGCCCGCGAACCTCCAGTACAGCGTCGGGCGCAACGCCCGCGGCGAACCGGTGGTCCGCGTCACCACGGCGAACCGCATCGAGGACCCGTTCGTGTCGTTCCTGCTGCAGGCGGAATGGGGCAAGGGCAGCGTGGTGAGGGAGTTCACCGTGCTGGTCGATCCGCCGTACATCGCCGCCGCCACGGTGACGCCAATGCGCACCGCCACGGTCGCGGCCCCCCCCGCGCCGACGCCTGCCCCTGCCCCTGCACCGGTTCCGCCGCCTGCACCCGCGGGACCGGCGCCTGCGCCCGAGGCCCCGACCGCCGCGCTGTCGACGCCCGAGCCGCCCGCCCGGGCCGAGCCGATCGCGGCAGTCCCGACGCCGGCGCCCGCACCGGTATCGGCGCCGCCTCCGCCTCCAAAGCCTGTTGCTCCGCCCCCCGCTCCGGTCTCCGCTCCCGCTGCGGCCGTGCCGGCGTCGCCGGGCGAGCATCGCGTGGCATCGGGCGACACGCTGTGGTCGATCGCGGCGGCCCGCCGCGGCGATGTCAGCGCCGCGCAGATGATGCTCGCCATCCAGCGCGCGAACCCCGAGGCCTTCGCGCGGGGCAACATCAACCTCCTGCGGCGGGGTGCGGTGCTGCGCATTCCCACCTCCGCCCAAGCCCAGGCCTTGGCCCGCGTCGAAGCCGAGGCCCTGGTCCGAGAGCAGATGGCGGCCTGGCGGGTGCTGTCCGGCGCCCCGATGCCCACCCCGACGCCGGTGGAAGGGGGGCGGGCCGCGACGGCGTCCGCTGCCGCTCCTTCGCCGACGCCCCCGCGGGATCGCGTCGCTTCCTCCGTGCCTTCGGCACCGTCGCGTGCTCCTTCCGGGCGCCTCGAGATCGCGCCTCCGTCCGGGGCAGGGCCTGCCGCCGCGCAGTCCGGTGCGGCGGCCGGGGGGGCGGGCAGTGAACTGCGCGCCGAGCTGCGGCAGGCGCGCGAAGACCTCTCCGCCCGGGACGCCGAGGTGCGGGAACTGCAGTCGCGCCTCGATGAGCAGGAGGCGCTCGCCAACGAGCGGAAGCGCCTGATCGAACTGAAGGACAGCCAGCTCAGCGCGCTGGAGGAAGCCTTGCGCCGTGAGCGCGAGGCGCAGGGCGCTCCGCCGGCCGCGCCTGCAGCCGCGTCGCCCCCCTCTCCGACCCCTGCGCCCGCGCCTGCCGAGGCCGCCCCCTCGACGGCCAGCGCCCCGGTCGAGGCGCCGGCCACCGTCGATGCGCCGTGGTGGCAGCAGCCTTGGGCCCTGGGTGCGGGCGGGCTCGTGCTCGTCGGTGGGCTCGTCGGCGTGCTGCTCCGTCGCCGGGGCGGCTCGGGAAAGACCGCCCTCCCGGTGCCGCCCGCGTCGAAGAACCGCTTCTCCGGGAGCCCCGATGCCTTCGCCGGGTTCCCGGCCGTCGATGCCGAGCCGGAGATCGCCCCACGGCCTTCGGCGGCGCCCTCGACGCCGGCGCCCGAGGCCCCAAGCGATGCCGAGCGCGGGATCGCGTCGGTGGAGTCGTCCTTCGACCGGCCGGAGTTCGTCGACGAGCCGGCGCCGACCATCGATACGGCGCCCGAGCTCGTGCCGCTCCGTGACGACGTGGCTCGCGCACCGACCGATCTCGAGGCCCACGTCGCGCTGCTCCGCCAGCTCTACGGGGCGGGGGATGCGGACGGGTTCCTCACTGCAGCCGAGTCCATGCGCCCCCATGTCGCGGAGAATGGCGACCCGCGCTGGCGCGAGGTCGTCGTCATGGGCATGGGCCTGGTCCCGGGGCACCCCCTGTTCCGCGAGGTGCTCTGGAACCCGGTCCGTTCGACGGATGTCCAGACCCGCGATGCCGCTCCGCCGCCGGCTCCGGTCCAGCCCGTGGAGGCGCGGGCGCCGGAGCCTTCGCTGGAGGAAGAGGCCTTCGACGCGGTGGTCACCGCCCGCCGCGAGGCGATGGACGTCGCGCCCCTGCCGGCCGAGGACTTCGACGACACCCGGCTCGAGCTGGCGAAGGCCTACATCGAGATCGGGGACGCGGACGGCGCCCGCGGCATGCTCGAGGAAGTTCTGGCCGACGGCACTGTCGCCGCGCGTGCGGAAGCCGAGCGCCTGTTGAAGTCGATCGGCTGAAGGTCCGGCTGCGGGTCCATCCCGCGGCCCCACGGAATGCGCTACGCATTGGGCATCGAATACGACGGCAGCGCCTTCCTCGGCTGGCAGCGCCTCGGGCACGGCGACTCGGTGCAAGGTGCGGTCGAACAGGCGCTGGCCAGCATTCTCGGCCACGAAGTCGATGCGGTGTGCGCGGGCCGGACCGACGCCCGCGTCCACGCGGCCCAGCAGGTCGTGCATCTCGACACCGGGGTCGAACGCCCGCTGCGGGCCTTCGTCGAGGGCACGAACACCCGGCTGCCGCCGTCGGTCCGCGTCCTCTGGGCGCTGGCGGTCGCCAGTTCCTTCCATGCCCGCCATTCGGCCCGTGCGCGCCGCTATCGCTACCGCCTGCTGAACCGCCGAGTCAGGCCGGCCCTGATGCGCGAGCACCTGAGCTGGGAGCCGCGCCCGCTCGACGCCGAGGCCATGCACCGCGCGGCACAAGCCCTGCTCGGCGAAAACGATTTCAGCGCCTTCCGCACGGCGCAGTGCCAGGCCCGGCACCCGATGCGCGACCTGCACGCGATCTCCGTGCGTCGCGAGGACGAGCAGGTCGTCGTCGACGTGCAGGCCAACGCCTTCCTCCACCACATGGTCCGCAACATCGTCGGCAGCTTGATGGTGGTGGGCCGTGGCGAGCGGCCGGAATCGTGGATCGCCGAACTGCTCGCTGGGCGCGACCGCACGGTCGCCGGTCCGACCGCGCCCGCCGCCGGCCTCACCTTCCTCGGGCCGCGTTACCCGTGCGCCTGTGGCTTGCCGGAGGCCGTCAGCCTTCCTGCCGACTGGATCGACCGCCCGCGCCCGCTCGCGGGGCGGCCTGACGCCGACCTCGACGCCTGACCCATGGCCCAACGCACGCGCATCAAGTTCTGCGGCATGACCCGGCTCGGCGACGTGCGTCTCGCCGGCGAACTCGGTGTCGACGCGCTGGGCTTCATCTTCGTGCCCGGCAGCCGTCGCGCGCTGGAGCCCGCACAGGCGGAGTCGCTGCGGCCGGCCGTGCCGCCGATGACCCAGGTGGTCGCGCTCTTCATGGACCCGGACGAGGCCTTCGTCCGCGCCGCCATCCGCGCGCTCCGACCGACCCTGCTGCAGTTCCACGGCCGAGAGGACGCCGCGTTCTGCGAACGTTTCGGCCTGCCCTACATGAAGACCTTGGCGATGGGCGAGGGCGTGGCGGCTGCGGAATCGCTCGCCAAGCGCTACCCTTCCGTAGACGCCTTTCTGCTCGATGGCCACAAGGCCGGCGAGCAGGGCGGGCAGGGTGCCCGGTTCGACTGGTCCGACCTGCCTGCGCTGCCGAAGCCTTGGCTTCTGGCCGGCGGGCTCACTCCCGACAACGTCTTCGAGGCGGTC
>JAJTHD010000204.1 GCA_021297925.1 Lysobacteraceae bacterium | reverse complement strand
ATCCCGGACCTGCGCACGCTCGGCCCGGCCGCGTCCTGCGCGATCGTCGCGGAGGGCCATGGCGTGCCGGTGTTCGAGCAGGTCGAAGCCGCGCTGGCCGAACCCGAGACCGGCCTGCGCCTGTTCGGCAAGCCGCGCGTCGAGGGCAGCCGCCGCGTGGCGGTGACGCTGGCGCGCGATGTCGATGTCGATTCGGCCCGCGCCAAGGCGCGTCGCGCCGCCGCGGCGATGACGGTGCGGTTGGCCTGATTCAGCGCGTCGCCGGCAGGGCGGTGCGCGGGAAGCCGAGCGCGAAGGTCGGCGGTTCGCCGTCGGGGAAGCGCAGGCTGAGCTCGATGTCCATGCTCCGGCCGCAGCCGAACGCGTTCCACATCTCCACGCGGTCGGCGATCGCCGCCGCGGAGCTCGCATCGGCGCGCAGGACCGGTGGCGGAGCCGGCCGGATGTCGATGCGGTCGAGGCGGTCGCAGGGCATGAGCTTCGCGGCCACCGGCAGCAGTTCGTCCAGCACCTCGCGCACCGTGTCCTCGTCGAGCGTGTTGCCGCGCAGGGGCACCCAAGGCTCGCCGCGCAGCGTCTGCGCGAGCCGCCCGCAGGTGTAGTCCAGCGTCGCGTCGTCGCCCCGCTGCGCCGCGGCTTGTTCGCGGATGCTGTCGCCCACGGTCTCCAGGTCGCTGCCGGCCGCACGGGCCGCCGCCTCGACCAGCGCACGCCCCTCTGCTTGCACCGCCGCGCGTCGCGCGCGCCATTGCGCGAGGTCCTCGGCCCACGGCGCTGCGCGGAATGCCGGTCGGGCCTTGCAGCGTTCAACGAGCATCGGGAACGTGATCGTCTCGGCGTGCCGCTCGACGAGACGCAGCTGCGCCCGTTGTCCCGCGGGCACGATCGACGTGGCAAGCAGTGCCGCGATCACCAGCGTCGCGGTTGCCGTCCGTCTCACGGGGCGGCCTCCAGCGTCATCCATACGAGCCGGTGGTCGCTGGCGTCGATCCACGCGTGCCCGGGTTGCCCGGCCAGGGGCCAGAACACGCCGCTGTCGACGATGCGGAACCCGACGGAGGGCAGCACGTAGTCGAGGTGGAGGTTGCCGGCGCGTCCGCCGAAACGCCCGGTGTCATGGGCGGGGTCGCCCCGATGGCTGGCGTTGGCGCCGCCGTCCGCGACCGCCGCCCGGGCCCCGCCTTCGCTGCGGGGGAACGCGTGGCGCCACACGCGGGGGTGCTCGACCAGCGCGCGGATCGCGTCGTGGTGGCCGTCGCCATCGATGGGATCGTTGTTGAGGTCGCCGGCGATCACGAAGCGGGCCCCGTCGCGCAGGCCGCCGCATCGGCCCCGGTCGTCGCACAGCCAGGACGCGTCGCGGTCATCGAGGTAATGCCGCCACAGCGTGATCTCATCGGCGTTGCGCAGGCCGTTGCGGTCCTCCGGGCCGTCGAACACCGGCGGCGTCGGGTGCGAGGCAAGGAAATGCACGGTCCCGGCCGGCGTCTGCACGGGCACGTCCCAGTGCGACTTCGACGAGAGCCGCAGCTTCGGCCACACCGCGTCGTCGTGCCACCAGCCACCGTCGGGGTGCCGGGGGCGCCGTGCCTCGGGCAGCGCGGCCCACGGCAGGTGCTGGAAGGTGCGCGCCTGCGCCACGTCGATCGGGAACCGCGACAGCACGAGCATGCCGTACTGCCCGGGATGCAGGCCGAACCCGAAGCTGTCCTCGCCGCGCTTGCGGCCTTCTCCGCCGACCTGGCCGT
The DNA here is from genome assembly GCA_021297925.1 of Lysobacteraceae bacterium. Taxonomy (GTDB): domain Bacteria; phylum Pseudomonadota; class Gammaproteobacteria; order Xanthomonadales; family Xanthomonadaceae; genus Silanimonas. Next base: position 8,970 of record JAJTHD010000204.1, on the reverse strand, counting down.
CGCGGTTGAGGTCCATGCCGCTCGGCACGCCGGTGTTGACGGGGGCGAAGAAGCGGTAGGGATAGGCCAACGGGGCCTCGCCGTCCTGTCCCACTTCGAGGTACTCGCGCTGGAACGTGTCGGCCAGCGTGCCGGCCTCGTCGTGGTCGAGTTCGTTGACCAGCAGCAGGTCGGGCCGGACGCGTTGCACGATGGCGGCGACCTTCCGGGCCTGAACGTCCTGTCCGCCCGCCAGGCGCTGCGCGACCGCCCCCGCCTCGTCGTCGAAGAGGGAGGCGTTGTAGGTCGCGACGGTGAACCGGGTGGCGTCGGCCATCGAGGGCTCAGGCGCCGCGGCGCCCGCTGGAAACGCCAGCAACGCGACCAGCACGGCCGCGAGCCGTCGGAAGGGGTGACTCATTCGGAAGCCTCATCGAACGCGATCCAGTGGCCGTTCCAAAGCCGCTCCAGCGGCCGGAAGCGGCGTTTGTAGTCCATCTTCGGATGGCCCTTGAGCCAGAAGCCGAGATAGAGGTGGGGACGGGCGGTCTCCTGCGCCCAGGCGATCTGCGACAGGATGGCGTGCGTGCCGAGGCCGCGGCGCTGGAAATCCGGGTCGAAGAACGTGTAGACCGCGGACAACGCATTGGGCGTCACGTCGGTCACGGCAACGGCCACCAGCCGGCCGTCCATCCGGAACTCGAAGAAGCGCGTCGGGCTCCAGTCGCCCACGAGGAACTGCTCGAACTCCGCCGGCGCCGGGTCGGCCATCGGGCTGTCCGGGTGACGCGAGGAGAGGTAACGGGCGTAGAGCGCGAAGTGTTCGTCGCTGCGGCGGGCCGGCCCGACCGTCATCGCGAGGTCCTTGTTCGCCGCGAGCGTCCGGCGCTGGCTTCGATCGGCGCGGAAGCGCGCCACCGGCAGGCGGATCGGCAGGCAGGCGCTGCAGGTCGGGCAGTGTGGCCGGTACACGTGGCGACCCGAGCGGCGGAAGCCGAGCGCGAGGGCCGATTCGTACACCGCGCCGAGCGCCGGGTCCTGCGGATCCAGCACGAGATCGCGCGCAAGGCGGTCCGGCCAGTAGCCGCAGGCATGCGCCTGCGTCAGGTACACCCGGATATCGGTCAGCGCGCCCATGCCGGCAGTGTAGACAGGGGGCGCGGTGGCGTCATCGCGGGCCACGCTGACTTGTGGCACAGGCCGAGGCGCCGGATTCGGCCCAGCATCGACGTGTCCTCACCCGGCCTCCGGAGCCTGCCATGTCCCTCGATCGTCGCGATATCCTCAAGCTCGGTGCCTTGGCCGCCGCCATCGGCGTGGCCGGCGCCGCCTCGGCGTCCGGGCCGACGTCGGCCGGAGCGCCCCCGCGCAAGCTCAAGCTCCTGATCCTGGGCGGGACCGGGCTGACCGGCCCCCACCAGGTGGCCTATGCGCTGTCGCGCGGCCACGAGGTGACGATCTTCAACCGCGGCCGGAAGCAGCGCGAATGGCCGGGAGCGGTCGAGCAGCTGCTCGGCGACCGCGACCTCAACGACTACAAGAGCCTCGCCGCCGAAGTGGCGAAGGGCCGGCGCTGGGATATCTGCATCGACAACCCGAGCAGCGTGCCGCACTGGATCCGCGACGCCGCCGCGGTGCTCAAGGGCCACGTGGGCGGTTACGTCATGGTGTCGAGCCTCTCGGCCTACGCCGAAAGCGCGACGCCGGGTGACGACGAGACCGCGGCGCTGGCGCCCTTCGACGGCGACCCGTTGAAGGAAACGATGGCCAGTCTGCGCGCCGACATGGCCAAGTTTGCTGGGCTGAAGGCCGCCACGGAAGCGGAGACGCTGAAGCACTTCGGCGACGCCGCCACGATCGTCCGCCCGGGCCTGATCGTCGGCCCCGGCGACGAGACCGACCGCTTCACCTATTGGCCGATGCGCCTCGCCAAGGGCGGCGACGTGCTCTGCCCCGGCGACGGACGCGATCCGGTCCGTTACATCGACTCGCGCGACCTTGGCGAGTGGATGGTTAGGCTCGCCGAAGCCGGAACGACGGGTGCGTTCAACGCCTTCGGTCCGGACGAGGCCCTCGACATGGCCGGCTTGCTCTACGGCATCCGCGCCAGCACGACGGCCGGTGCGCGGCTCCATTGGGTGCCCACGGAATTCCTGATGGCCCAGGAGGTTAGCCCCTGGGGCGACATGCCGGTCTGGGTGCCGGGGCAGGGCGAGACCGCCGGTTTCCACAGGCGCAGCAATGCGAAGGCGGTCGCCGCGCAGCTCACCTTCCGCAGCCTGGCCGATACCGTCGCGGCGACACGGGCGTGGTTCGCGGCCCAGCCCGAGGAGCGCCGCAATGCGCCGCTGCGCGCCGGCATCACCCCCGAGCGCGAGGCCGCCGTGCTGGCGGCGTGGAAGAAGACAGCCATCACTGAAGGGAACAGGGGATGACGATGGACACGGACGTTCGAAAGCGCCGACGCCGGCGCTGGGCCTGGGGACTGGCCGCAGTCGTGGGGCTTCCGACCGGCCTGCTGGCATGGTCGCTGGCGAATCTCGGTGTCGAGATCACCGACGGCGGCGCGCATTCGCGCCTTCACGTGCCGCTGCCGTTGGCGCAGGGGCGAGGGATCGCCATCCCTGCCTATGGCGGCACGGCTGAGGCGGATGCGCGTTTCGCCGGCTGGCTGGATGGCCCCATCGTGCAGCGGGCGATCGACGGCCGCTGGCGGGCACGGTGGTTCTGCGAGGGGCGGGTGTCGGAGGCCGAGGGCACCGGTGATGCCTTGGACATCGCCTGCGCCGGCGCGACACGGCGATTCGCGTTGACGCCGCCTCCGCCGATCGCGGATCAACTGCCCATGCCGGACCACGTGGTGGTGCTGAGTGACCTGGAAGGCAATGCGCCGTTCCTCGAGGTCGCCCTGCCGCGGCTGGGCATCGTGGATGCCTCGGGCCGGTGGGCCTTCGGCGACGGGCATCTGGTCATGCTCGGCGATGTCGTGGATCGCGGTCGTGACGTCCACGCCGTGCTGTGGACCCTGTACCGCCTGGCGGGCGAGGCGGCCAAGGCCGGCGGTGCCGTCCATCTGGTGCTGGGCAACCACGAGCAGTACGTGCTGGCGGCGAACATCTCCCGGGCCCACCCGGACCATCGTCATGCCCTGCAGGCGATGGGTGGCTATGCCGCGCCGCTCGCGCCCGGGACGGTGCTGGGCGAGTGGCTGCGTTCCCGTCCGGTCGCGCTGCAGCTGGGCGAGGTGCTGTTCGTCCATGGCGGCATCAGCCCGGCCGTGGTGGATCGCCGGACGGGCGTCGAGGCGCTCAACGCCGCCAGCCGGGCCTACTGGCGGGGCACGGCCGGTGCCGGGCGCCCGAGCGCCGCCCTGGACAGCGTGTTCCTGCCGGACGGCGTGACCCAGTACCGCGGCCTCGTGCAGGGCGTGGAGGGGCTCTACGCCCCGGCCGATACCGCCCACGTGCAGCGGATGCTCGGGCATTTCGGCGTGCGGCAGGTGGTCATTGCCCACACGGCCGTGCCGACCGTGACCTCGCGCTTCGACGGGGCGGTCATGGCCGTCAATGTGAACGACAACGCGTCGGCGCCGACGGTGCTCCAGTACGTGCGCGGCGAGGCGAAGGTCGTGGACATCGGGGTGCCGCGACAACTGGCGGAGAATCCGTCGGCGCGTGCCCGCCGCCTCGACCTCACCCGCGCTGAGGACCGGGCCGTGGTGATGCGCACGGTCGCGGCGATGCAGGCGCTGGCCGACCTGCCGACACCCTACTGAACCCCGACCGCCCTCAGGCCAGCGTGCCGATGCGCTGGCCGAGCACCACCGGTGCTTCCGCGGGGATCGGCTCCATCGAGGCCAGCATGGCCTTCGGGAACAGCAGCACCACGGTGCTGCCGTAGTTGAAGCGCGCCATCTCGGCGAAGCGCTCGAGCGTGATGCCCTTGCCGCGCCAGTCCTTGCGGATCACCCGGTCGGCGTAGGCGGGGATCTCCTCGCCGCTCCAGACCGTTTCCACGCCGGAGACGAGGATGGCGCCGACCATCACCGCCACGAAGGGGCCGTGCTCGCCCTCGAAGTGGCAGACCAGCCGCTCGTTGCGGGCGAACAGTCGCGGGATCGCGCGGGCGGCCCACGGCGCGACGCTGAACAGGCGGCCCGGCACGTGGGCGGTCTCGACCAGGGTCCCCTTGAGGCTCATGTGCACGCGGTGGTAGTCGCGCGGGCTCAAGTACACGTTGGCGAACCAGCCGTCGCGGTAGGCCTCGGCCTTCGCCTCGTCGGCGAGGAACTCGGCGGCGGTGAAGTGCTGCCCCTTGGCCTGGAAGATGCGGCCGTCCTCGATGCGGCCCATCTGCGCGATCTTGCCGTCGGCCGGGCAGAGCACGGCCTTGGGATCGGCGTCGGCGACGCGCGCCCCGGCCTTCAGCGGCCGGGTGAAGAAGGCATTGAAGCTCGGGTAGCTCTCCGGGTCCGGGTTCGCCGCCTCCGCGAGGTTCACATTGAACTTCCGCACCACGGTGGTGATGAGCCAGCGCTTCAGCGGCCCCCACTCCGAGCGCGCCAGCCGGTAGGCGAGGCTCGACAGGAGACGGTGCGGCAGGACGTACTGGAGGAGGACGGCCGGGCTCACGGCGTGCCCTCCGCCAGGCGGGCGAGGTCCCGGGCCACGGCCTGCGGATCGATGGTGGCGACGGTGCCCCCGCCAACGGCGGCGCCGGCCGGCATCTGCGGCCGGATGACGCCGGCCACGCGGACCTCCGGATCGAGGACGACCATCGAGCCGCTGTGGTCCATCGTGTAGCTCGCGCCCAGCGGCACCTTCCGGTAGACGAGGCTCAGGCTCGAGGCGAAGGCCTCCAGCCGTGCCGGGTCGGGCTGGGTCGCGGCCAGCGTGGCGGGATGGAAGTGGCGCGCGTAGCCGGCGATCAGCTCCGGCGTGTCGCGTTCGGGGTCGATCGACACGAATAGCACGCGGGGGCGGATCGCTTCGGGCAGGCCTTCCCACGCCTTCTGGGCCTTGCCGAGGTCGGTGAGCGTGGTCGGGCACACGTCCGGGCAGGAGACGAAGCCGATGAACACCACGGTCCAGCGGCCGCGCAGCGTCTCCGGCGTGACCGGGCCGTCCACGGACACCAGCTCGAAGGCCGGAAAAGGACGCGGGGTGGGGTAGGGCGTCACCGCCTCCAGGGTCGGGCTGCGCGACGGGGCCCCGCCCAGCCATTGCTGGGCCGCCAGCAGGCCGAGGCCGGCAAACACGGCGGCGACGATCACCAGCAGGACGCTTCGATTGAACATGGGAATGCCGCCAAACCATCAGGAATCGGGCCGCAAAGTATAGGGGGGCTGGCTATACTCGGGCGCTTGTCCCGTGAAGCCCGCTTCGGGCCGTTGAGCCGCATGCCTGCCGAACTCCAGACGATCATCGATCTGATCCGCTACGGCGCCAGCCGCTTCGGAGAGGCCGGCCTGACCTTCGGCCACAGTTACGACAACGCGATGGACGAGAGCACCCAGCTGGTGCTCCACGCCCTGCACCTGCCGCACGACCTGAACCCGATCTACGGCCCATCGCGCGTCACCGCCGACGAGAAGGCGAAGGTGCTGGGCCTTTTCCAGCGCCGCATCGACGAGCGCGTGCCGGCCTGCTACCTCACGGGCGAGGCCTGGTTCGCCGGTCTCTCGTTCAAGAGCGATTCGCGCGCCCTGGTGCCGCGCAGCCCCATCGCCGAGCTCATCCTCAACGGCTTCCAGCCGTGGATCGGCGATGTCGAGGTGCGCGACGCGCTCGACCTCTGCACCGGCGGCGGCTGCATCGCCATCGCGATGGGCCACTACCACCCGGACTGGAACGTCGACGCGGTCGACTTGAGCCCCCAGGCCCTGTCGCTGGCCCGCGAGAACGTCGAGCGCCTCGACGCCCGCAACGTCACGCTGCACCAGGGCGACCTGTACGGCCCGCTGACCGGCCGGCACTACGACCTCATCGTCACCAACCCGCCCTACGTCACCAACGCCGAGACCGACGCTCTGCCCGCCGAGTACGCGCACGAGCCCGAGATGGCGCTCCGCGCCGGCGACGACGGCCTCGACCTGGTGCTGAAGATCCTCCGCGACGCCCCGCTGCACCTGCGCAAGCACGGCGTGCTGATCTGCGAAGTGGGCGAGAGCCAGCAGCACCTCGAGCGCCTGCTGCCCGACGTGCCCTTCGCGTGGATTGAATTCAAGGTGGGGCAGATGGGCATCTTCGCCCTGCACCACGACGACCTCGTCGCCCACCACGCCGACATCGCCCGCCTGGCGAGCCAACGCCCCTGAGCACGGACGCCTGACGCGCATGGCCAGCAACACCTTCGGGCAGCTCCTCGCGGTCACCACCTTCGGCGAAAGCCATGGGCCGGCCATTGGCTGCGTCATCGACGGCTGCCCGCCCGGCCTCAGCCTAGCGCCCGAGGAATTCCGCGCCGACCTCGAGCGTCGCGCCACCGGCCGCTCTCGCCACACCTCGCAGCGCCACGAGGCCGACGAGGTCGAGATCCTCTCCGGCGTGTTCGAAGGCAAGACCACCGGCACGCCGATCGCCCTGCTGATCCGCAACGTGGATGCGAAGTCGAAGGACTACGCCAAGATCAGCGAGCAGTTCCGCCCGGGCCACGCCGACTACGCCTACTGGCAGAAGTACGGCATCCGCGACCCGCGCGGCGGCGGCCGCAGCTCGGCCCGCGAGACCACGATGCGCGTCGCGGCCGGCGTCATCGCCAAGAAGTGGCTGCGCGAGCGTTTCGGCGTCACCGTGCGCGCCTGCGTCAGCCAGCTGCACACGATCACGCCGAACGGCTGGGACTGGTCGGTGGTCGAGGACAGCCCGTTCTTCTGGCCGGACGCCGCCCAAGTGCCCGAACTCGAGGCCTTCTTGGATGCCCTGCGCAAGTCCGGCGATTCGGTCGGCGCACGCGTCCGCGTGGAGGCCCATGGTGTGCCGCCGGGCTGGGGCGAGCCGATCTACGGCAAGCTCGACGGCGAGCTTGCGGCCGCGATGATGTCGATCAACGCAGTGAAGGGCGTCGAGATCGGTGCGGGCTTCGCCAGCGTCGGCCAGCTCGGCACCGAGCACCGCGACCTGATGCACCCGGACGGCTTCGCCAGCAACCACGCCGGCGGCGTGCTCGGCGGCATCAGCACGGGGCAGGCCGTCACCTGCGAGGTCGCCTTCAAGCCCACCTCCAGCCTGCGCCTGCCGGGCCCCACGGTGGACGTGCACGGCAATGCCGTCGAGGTCATCACCATCGGGCGCCACGACCCCTGCGTGGGCCTGCGCGCGCCGCCGATCTGCGAGGCCATGATGGCCCTCGTGCTGATGGACCAGGCCCTGCGCCATCGCGCCCAGTGCGGCGACGTCGGCGAGATCACCCCGCGCGTGGCGGGCGAGGGCGGCGGCAAACCTGAGCGAAAACCCTAGCCTCGGGCGTCACGCTTCCGAGGCCCGGGGCCGCTGAATCCGCGTCGCGGGCGTCGTGCCCGCGCGCCCTGCGCAGGCGCACCGCGCCGCGCACCCACATCGCTCAACGACACTCATTCGAAAAGGACAACCCATGTCGAACCGCTTCAAGGTCGCCGTCGTCGGCGCCACCGGCGCCGTCGGTGAAACCATGCTCTCCATCCTCGCCGAGCGGAAGTTCCCGGCCAGCGAGGTCGTCGCCCTCGCCAGCGAGCGTTCCGCCGGCAACAAGGTCGATTTCGGCAACCACAAGCTGACCATCCGGGACCTCGCCACCTTCGATCCGACCGGCGTCGATTTCGCGCTGTTCTCGGCCGGCGGCGACATCTCGCGCGAGTACGCGCCGAAGTTCGCCGCGGCCGGGGCCATCGTCATCGACAACAGCTCGGCCTTCCGCATGGACGCCGACGTGCCGCTGGTGGTCAGCGAGGTGAACCCGGAGGCGCTGGACTCGATTCCGCGCGGCATCGTCGCCAATCCGAACTGCTCGACCATGCAGATGGTCGTCGCGCTGAAGCCGATCCATGACGCCGTTGGCATCACCCGCATCAACGTCGCCACCTACCAGTCGACGTCGGGCGCGGGTCGTTCCGGTCCTGAGGAGCTCGGTCGCCAGACCGCCGCCCTGCTGAACTTCCAAGACCCGCAGCCGCAACGGTTCCCGGTACAGATCGCCTACAACCTGATCCCGCAGATCGACGCCTTCACCGATAACGGCTACACCAAGGAAGAGATGAAGCTGGTCCACGAGACCCGCAAGATCCTCGGCGACGCCAGCATCCAGGTGAACCCGACGGCGGTGCGCGTGCCGGTCTTCTTCGGCCATTCCGAAGCCGTGCACCTCGAGACCCGCGACAAGATCACCGCCTCGGAGGCCCGCGCGCTGCTCTCGAAGGCCCCCGGCGTGGTCGTCGTCGACGACCCGGCCAAGGGCGAGTGGCCGACGCCGGTCACGCACGCCTCCGGCAACGACCCCGTCTACGTCGGCCGCATCCGCGAGGACATCTCGCACCCGCGCGGCCTGTCGCTCTGGGTGGTCGCCGACAACATCCGCAAGGGCGCCGCCCTGAACGCGGTCCAGGTCGCCGAGCTGCTTGCCGCCCGCCGATCCTGAGCCCTCCGGGTCCCGGGCCGAACGGTGCGGCGCGCCGCCATCCTTGGCGGCGGCCCGCTGTTTCGGCTTTACTGTGGGCCGAATCTTGGATTCCACGCCCAACCGGCGCCTTGGCGCCGTCGAGGAGAACGGCATGTCGCACCCGGTGAAAGTCCTCCCCTTGGCCCTCGCCCTGGCGCTCGGGTCGGGATCGGCCTTCGCGCTGGGCCTCGGCCCCATCGAGGTCAAGTCGCAACTCAACCAGCCGCTTCTGGCGGAGATCCCGGTCATCGGTGCCGATGCTGCCGACGTGGAGGCGCTCAGCGTGCGGCTGGCCGCTCCGGAGGCCTTCGAGCGCGTCGGCCTCCCGGCGCCGGCGGGCGTGACCGCGAACCTCCAGTT
>JAJTHD010000093.1 GCA_021297925.1 Lysobacteraceae bacterium | reverse complement strand
GCGCTCCGCGAGACCATGTCGGGACGCACGATGAACCGGACGCTCCTCAACCAAGCGACCGAGACCCCTTGGCTGGCCTTGTCGCCCGACGCGGGGTACACCAAGCCGCCCTGCCGGCATTAGGCCTACCGGGCCCAGCGACGGCACCGCCCATTGCCCGCCCCGCCCCGACCCCCTACCCTGCCCCGGTCCTCCACCCGGTCATCCCGATGTCACAGATCCTCTTCGGCCTGTTCGGCCTGTCCGTCCTCGTCGGCCTGACCTGGCTGTTCTCCAGCGCCAAGCGGCAAGTGGACTGGCGGCTCGTCGGCACGGGGATCGTGATCCAGATCCTGTTCGCGGCCTTCGTGCTGCTCACCCCCTTCGGCGCGGCGATCTTCGACACCCTCGCCCACGGCTTCGTGAAGCTCTCGGCCTTCACCACCGAGGGCGCGAAGATGATCTTCGGCGACCTCGCCACCTCGGACAAATTCGGCTTCATCTTCGTGTTCCAGGTGCTGCCGACGGTGATCTTCTTCGCCGCGCTGACCGCCATCCTGTACCACGTCGGGTTCATGCAGTTGGTGGTCAAGGGCATGGCGTGGGCCATCACCAAGGTGATGCGCCTGTCCGGGGCGGAGACCACCTCGGTCTGCGCCAGCGTCTTCATCGGCCAGACGGAGGCCCCGCTGACGGTGCGCCCCTACATCGGGAAGATGACCGACTCCGAGCTGCTGACCATGATGATCGGCGGCATGGCCCACATCGCCGGCGGCGTGATGGCCACCTACGTGTTGATGATGGGCGGCAGCGACCCGGAACTGCAGGCCTACTACGCCAAGCACTTCCTCGCCGCCTCGATCATGGCCGCACCGGCGACCTTCATCGTCGCGAAGATCCTGATCCCCGAGACTCAGGAGCCGCTGACCCGCGGCAGCGTGAAGATGGAGATCGAGAAGACCTCGGCCAACGTCATCGACGCCGCCGCCGCCGGCGCGGGCGACGGCGTGAAGCTCGCGATCAACATCGCCGCCATGCTGCTCGCCTTCGTCGCCCTGATCGCCATGATCAACGCGCTGATCGGTGGCGCGGCCCAGTACACCGGCCTGACCGCGTGGCTCAACAGCGGCAACGACCCGCGCTGCGTGGCGGACGCCGCGTTCGCCGCCACCGCCGGCAGCGGCTGCACCACGGTCAGCTTGGGCTCGATCCTCGGCGTCGTGCTGGCGCCGATCGCGTGGGTGATCGGCATCCCGTGGGATGACGCCATGGCGGCCGGTGGCCTGATCGGCCAGAAGATCGTGCTGAACGAGTTCATCGCCTACCTGCAGCTGTCCCAGTTGCCGGTCGGCGCCGGCCCCGGCGCGATCGCCGAGGAATCGCGAGTGATCCTGACCTATGCGCTTTGCGGCTTCGCCAACTTCGCTTCGATCGCCATCCAGATCGGCGGCATCGGCTCGTTGGCTCCGGAGCGTCGCACCGACCTCGCCCGTTTCGGCCTGCGCGCCGTGCTCGGCGGGTCGATCGCCACGCTGATGACGGCGACCATCGCCGGCGTGATGCTCAACTGGCACTGAGGCCCGCGATGGACGGCCGCGTCGTCGTCGTCGGCAGCTACAACCGCGACCTCGTCTGGGAGGTCGATGCCCTGCCCGCACCGGGCGAGACCCGGCGCGGCCTGCGCTTCCGCTCGGGCCCCGGCGGCAAGGGCATGAACCAGGCCATCGCCGCATCGCGGCAGGGCGCCGCCACCGCCTTCATCGGCGCGACCGGTGCCGACGCCTTCGCCGCCGACTTGCGCGCGCTCGCGACGGCGGAAGGCATCGAGGCCCGGCTCGAGACGATCGCCGACGCATCGACCGGCACCGCCGCCATCCTCGTCGACGCGCAGGGCCGGAACAGCATCGTGGTGGCGCTCGGCGCCAACGAGCGCCTCTCCGTCGCGCACGTCGAGGCGCAAGCCCCGGCGCTGCGCGAGGCGGCCGTGGTGCTGGCGCCGTTGGAGTCTCCACCGGAGGCCGTGTCGCGTGCGTTCGCGATCGGGCGGGCCGCGGGCGCACGGACGATCCTGAATCCGGCGCCGGTCCATCCCGGGCTGGACGAGGAGCTGCTGGCGCTGGCCGACCTAGTGACCCCGAACGAGACCGAATTCGCGCAACTCGTGTCGCGTTTCGGCGGCATGGCGGTCGATGCCACGCGCCTCGCCTCGGCGACGGACGAGGACCTGCTCACCCTGTGCGGACGCCTGCCCTGCGCCGCGGTCGTGCTGACGCTCGGGGCCATGGGCGTGTTCGCCGCCCCCGGCGGGCGCGAAGGCGGCGTGCTTGTCCGTGCGGCGCGGGTAGCCGCCCCGCGTGTCGCCACCGTGGACACCACGGGCGCCGGGGACGCCTTCAACGGCGCGCTGGCCGCGGGCTGGGCCGGCGCCGTCGGCGCCTCCCCCTCGGCCGCACTGGTCCGGGCCGTGCAGGTGGCGAGCCTCAGCACCGAACGGGCCGGCGCGGCGCTGTCGATGCCGCAGCGCAGCGAGGTCGAGGCCCGGTTCCCGGCAGCGCGTTGATCCAACGAAGGACGCCAGCCTCGCGATTTGTGGCACCCGCCATGATCAGGGCCCCCGGGCTGGGCTAGCATCCACCACCGGTACAGCAGCGCGAGGGGAAGGAACCGTGTTCGTATTGATCGGCTATGTCGTCGTCCTTGCGTGCGTGTTCGGCGGTTACATCATCGCGGGCGGGCACATCATGGCGGTCGTCGAACCCGCCGCGATCGAGATGCTGATCATCGGCGGGGGCGCGCTCGGCGCCTTCATCGCCTCCAACAATCTGAAGGTCATCAAGGCCTCGGTCACCGGAACGCTGGGGCTGTTGAAGGGGCCGAAGTACGGCAAGGCGGACTACGTCGAGCTGCTGAAGCTGCTCTACGAGATCCTGATGAAGATCCGCAAGGAAGGCCTGATGGCGATCGAGGCCCACGTCGAGAACCCCGAGTCCTCGACGATCTTCCAGAAGTACCCGAAGGTCCTGGGGGACCACCACTTGCTCGACTTCATCACCGACTGCCTGCGGCTGATGATCGGCGGCAACATGAACCCGCACGAGCTCGAGGCCGTCCTCGAGGCCGAGCTCGAGACGCACCACAAGGAGGCGCACGAGCCTTCGCATGCGATCCAGAAGGTGGCCGACGGTCTCCCGGCCTTCGGCATCGTGGCCGCGGTGCTGGGCATCGTGAAGGTGATGAGCTACGTCGGCTCCGCGCCGCCGGAGGTCATCGGCCAGAAGGTGGCGGCGGCGCTGGTCGGCACCTTCCTTGGGATCCTGCTCGGCTATGGCTTCGTCGGCCCGATTGCCAGCGCGATGGAGGGACGCAGCAACGAGGACGCCAAGCCCTTCGAACTCGTCAAGATCGCACTGCTGGCCTCCGTGCGCGGCTATCCGCCGCCGGTGGCGATCGAGTTCGCGCGCAAGCAGCTGTTCTCCGACCTCCGCCCCAGCTTCGCCGACCTCGAGGGCGAGCTGAAGGGCGCCAAGTAACCGCCGACCGGGAGCGCCGCCATGGCGGGCAAAGACGACCAACCGGTCATCATCGTCAAGAAGAAGATCAACGCGGCCGGCCACCACGGCGGCGCCTGGAAGGTGGCCTACGCCGACTTCGTGACCGCCATGATGGCGTTCTTCATGGTGATGTGGCTGGTCGCGACGATGCCGCAAGAGCAGCTCGGCGGCATCGCCGAGTACTTCCGGAACCCCTCCGTCGTGGAGGGCCGCGCCGCGGCCATGGCCCCCGGGTCGATGGGGCCCGGCGGCGCCGGGGACAGTCCCGTGTCGATCTTCCAGAACCGCAGGCCGCCGGAGCCGACGCGGGGCGATGGCCAGCGCAGAGGCGAAGGGCCCACCGACCGGACGTTGCAGGGCGAAGCGGCGATGACCGAGGACCAGATCGAGGCCGAGGCGAGGGAGATCGAGAAGCGCCGGCTGGAGGAATTGCTGCGGCAGCTCAAGGAGGCGATCGAGAACTCCTCGTCCTTGCGGGCCTTCAAGGAGCAGCTGCTGCTCGACATCACGCCGGAAGGACTGCGCATCCAGATCGTCGACCAGCAGAACCGGCCGATGTTCGACAAGGGCAGCTTCCGCCTGCAGAGCTACACGATCAGCATCCTCAACGAGCTGGCCCCGTACCTCGACAGCGTGCCGAACCGTCTCAGCATCACGGGGCACACCGACGTGACCCCGTTCGCCGGCGGCGACTCGGGCTACACCAACTGGGAGCTGTCCGCGGACCGCGCCAACGCGGCCCGTCGTGCGCTGATCAGCGGCGGCTTGACGACCGAGAAGATCGCCCGCGTCGTGGGCGTGTCCTCCACGGTGCTGTTCGACAAGGAACAGCCGACCAACCCGATCAACCGCCGAATCAGCATCATCGTGATGAACAAGGCCACCGAGGCGGCGGCGACGCAGGCGCAGGAAGAGACCCCGGCCGACGCCGCCGCGACCGAGGCAGACCCCCAGGGCGCGGAAGCGGCCGGAAGCGCACCGGCCGGGAGCGCGACGCCCGACAGCGCCCCACCCGAGGCCGCCACTGCCGGTGGGCAGTCCCCGCCGGGGCTGCCGCCGGGCCAAGCCGCCCCGTCCCTGCGCTGAGCGTCAGGGGACGGCGCCCACGTCGCGGTCGGCGGCCCCGGAACCCGCAGCGAGCGCATGGAGGTTGGCGACGGTGGTCGCGGCAATCTGCGTGAGCGCCTCGCGGGTCAGGAACCCTTGGTGGGCGGTGACCACGACATTCGGGAACGTGAGCAGGCGCGCGAACACGTCGTCGTCGATGCCGCGCTCCGAGAGGTCACGGTCGAACAGGCCGGCCTCCTCCTCGTAGACGTCGAGGCCCACCGCACCGAGGTGGCGTCGCTTCAACGCGGCGATCAGCGCCTTGGTGTCGACGAGGCCGCCGCGGCTGGTGTTGATCAGCATGGCGCCGGGCTTCATCGCCGCAAGCCGACGGGCATCGACCAGATGCTTCGTTGCCGCCGTCAGCGGGCAATGCAGGCTGACCACGTCGGCCTGCGGCAGCGCCTCGTCCAGCGGCACGAACACGCCCCCGAGCGCTTCGATGCGAGCCCGCAGGGCCGGGTCGGGCTGCGGATCGACGGCCAGCACCCGGCAGCCCAGCCCCGCGAGGATCCGCACCAGCGCCGTGCCGATGCGGCCCGCGCCCACCACGGCCACGGTCTTGTGCTCGAGGTCGAAGCCCACCAGTCCATCGAGGGCCAGATTGCCTTCGCGCACCCGCTGGTAGGCCCGGTGCGTCTTCCGGTTCAGGGTGAGCATCAGGGCCAAGGCATGCTCGGCCACCGCGGCCGGCGAATAGGCCGGCACGCGCAGCACCCGCAGACCCAGCCGCCGCGCGGCCTCGAGGTCGACGTTGTTGAAGCCGGCGCAGCGGAGGGCGATACCACGCACGCCGGCGCCGGCGAGGGTCTCCAGCACGGGGGCGGAAAGGTCGTCGTTGACGAAGGCGCAGACCGCGTCGCTGCCTGCCGCCAGCGCGG
>JAJTHD010000265.1 GCA_021297925.1 Lysobacteraceae bacterium | reverse complement strand
TCTTCGCATAGCTGTTCATCAGCTGGGCGAAGGCCTCCTCGGTGCCGGCGACGTGCTCGGCCAGCGCGATCGAAGCGTCGTTGCCGCTCTGCACGACCATGCCGGTCATGACCGTCTCGAGCGGCGCGCGGCTGTTGACCTCGAAGCCCGAGAAGCTGCCGGCGGTGCCGGCGCCGCCCTCGCGCCAGGCCCGCTCCGAGATCAGCACGGCGTCGTCCTTGCGGATGCGGCCGGCGGCGAGCTCGGCGGCCACGACGTAGGACGTCATCACCTTCGTCAACGAGGCCGGCGCGCGCGGAACGTCGTCGTTCTCGCCGGCGAGGATCCGACCGCTGGTCGCGTCCATCAACACCCAGGCCGCCCCCGAGGAGCGCGGCGCGGGCGGGATGGCGACGGGCGCGGTCGACGGGCGCGGCGCGGCCACGGGGGTCGGCACCGGGGTGGGCTCGGGGGCTTGGGCCAGCGCGAGGGAGGCGGCGAACAGCAGCGGGAAGGCGATCAGGACGGCGGGACGCATGGGGCGCGACGGGCTCCGGGACACGGCGAATGGGAAAGAGTAAGGCGGCACGGCTTAACGCCGCGTCGGCTCAAGGGTCAGCGGCGAAGCGGCGGGGCGTGGCGAGGCCGGTGGCGAGGATGCGCTCGGCCAGCGCGGCGGCGGCGTGGCCGGCCTGCGCCGGGAAGCGGACGCGCCAGACGCTGCGCTCATCGACGATGGCATGGTCGAGGGCCGCGCCGGGCAGCCCCGCATCGGCCAACGCACGGACGAGGCGCTCGGCGTTGAGGCGGTCGCCGAAGCTGCCGACCTGGACCACTTGCTGGGGAGCGGTCGACGGCGGCGCGGCGGGTGGCGAGGGCGGCGGCACCTCCATCTGGGCCGGATCCGGCGGCCGCGGGCGCGAGGGGCCGGCCGGCCCCTCGGCGAGCCAGCGATCGTCCGGGCCCATCAGGGCGCGCACCTCGACCCGCGCCGTGCCGGCCTGCTTCATGTCGAGGCGGGTCGCGGCGGCGTAGCTCAGGTCGATGATGCGACCCGGGTGGAACGGCCCCCGGTCGTTGACCCGCACGACCACGCTGAGGCCGTTGTCGAGGTTGGTGACGCGCACGTAGCTGGGGAGCGGCAGGGTCGTGTGGGCCGCGGAGAAGGCACACATGTCGTAGTGCTCGCGGCTCGACGTGTGGCGGCCGTGGAACTTGTAGCCGTACCAGCTGGCGATGCCGCGCTCGACGTAGCCTTCGGCCGAGTCCATCACCCGGTAGGTGCGGCCGAGGACCGTGTAGGTCTCGCGGTTGCCGTAGCGTGCCCGCGGCTCGCGGCGCGGCACCGGCTCCGGGATGTTCGACACATCCACGGGCACGGGCGGGGCGCTGTCGGCGACGCCGGGGGCGTAAAGCCCCCCCGCCGTGTACAGCGATTCGTCATGCTCGCGCGGTGGGACGCAGGACGGCGGCGGGGGCAGGTCGTCGAGGCGGGTCCGTTCCGCATCCGGGACGCGGTGGGCGTGGCTGCCGATGCGTTCGACGCCGCCGACACGGTGCGGGGTACTGGCGCATCCCGCGAGGAGCAGCAGGGCGAGCGCCGCGGCCGCACCGGCGGCAGCGCGGGCCCGCAGCATCGTCACCGGCGTCACTGCCCGGCCGCGGCGGCCACGGCCGCGTCCGCGGGCTCGACGATCGCCTCGGCGAGCTGGTGCACGGCCAGCGCGTACATCGGCGAACGGTTGTAGCGGGTGATCACGTAGAAATTGCGGAAGCCGAGCCAGTGCTCCGTGCCCTCCGCGCCTTCCAGCGTCACCAGCGTGGCGGGCGCGTCATGGCCCTGCGCCTCGGCCGGACGAAAGCCCTTCTCGCCGAGCTCGGCAAGGCCATAGCGCGGCTCGAGGTCGGGCGGCACGAAGGTCGCGCCCTCATTTGCCGTGGCACGTGCGACGACGGGGCTGCCCTTCTCCCAGCCGTGCGCGACGAAATAACTGGCGATCGAGGCGAAAACGTCCGGCAGCGAGCCGAACAGGTCGCGCTTGCCGTCGCCGTCGCCGTCCTTCGCATAGGCGCGGTAGCTGGATGGCATGAACTGGCCCCAGCCCATCGCCCCCGCGTAGCTGCCCT
Organism: Lysobacteraceae bacterium; assembly: GCA_021297925.1. Taxonomy (GTDB): domain Bacteria; phylum Pseudomonadota; class Gammaproteobacteria; order Xanthomonadales; family Xanthomonadaceae; genus Silanimonas. The sequence continues at coordinate 9,779 of JAJTHD010000265.1, read as the reverse complement.
TCTGCGCCGGGATGTCGATGCCCTCCTCGCGCGCCAGCAGCAGCGACTGCGCCAGCTCGTCGCGGAAGAAGGCGCCGCGGCGCGCCTCTCGTTCCGGGTCGCCGAGCTTCGGGTAGTGGAAGCCGAGCGTGTAGAGGGCATCGAGCACCTCGAAGCTGCCGGTGATGCGGCCGTACGAGGTTTCGACGCCAATAATCGCGACGATGTACTGCTTCGGCACGCCGGTGGCGTCCTCGACCTTCTGCAGGGCTTCGCGATGCTCGGCGAGGAAGCGCCGGCCACCGGCCACGCGGGCGTCGGTGATGAAGATCGGACGGTAGTCCTTCCAAGGCCTCACGCGCTCGGCCGGCCGCGACATCGCGTCGACGATGCTCTGCTGGTAAGTGGCCTTGGCCAGCCAGCCCTCGATCTCGGCGTCGGTGAGTCCGTACTTGGCGCCCGCCTCGGCGATGAAGGCAGCCCGGGCCTGAGGATCGGTCTGGGCGGCATGGCTGGGCAGGGCGAGGGCCGCGAAAGCGGCGGAAAGCAGGGCAAGGCGCATCGCTTGGGTATCGTTCTTCCCGCGCGGCGGACCCCGCGCAACGCCGGGAAATGTAGCACGCAGCAGCACCCGGCCGTGCCTTCCGAAGGCTTCCACGGGCTTCCGCATGCCCCATCGCAAACACCTAGACTCGGGGCTCCGCCGATTGCCGATCCGGAGCCATTCCGCGTGATCCTGGTCCGTCGCCTCGCCTTCCTCCTCGCTGTCCTGCTCATCGCAGGCTGCAGCGCACCGGGCACGCCGCTGCGCGTCGCCACCAACGTCTGGCCCGGCTACGAGTTTCTTTACCTCGCGCGGGAGAAAGGCCTGTACGACAAGAGCATCCGGCTGGTGGAACTCGCTTCGGCCTCGGACGTGATGGACGCCCTGCGCACCGGCGACATCGAGGCCGGGGCCCTGACGCTCGACGAAACCATCACACTGGCCAGTGAAGGCGTCGACCTCGTGGTGGTGCTGGTATTCGACATCTCGGCCGGCGCCGACGTGCTGATGACCAGACCGTCCATCGCACGCCTCGAAGACCTGCGCGGGCAGCGCATCGCCGTGGAAACCACCGCGCTCGGCGCGGTGATGCTCGAAGGCGCCCTGGCCAAGGCCGGGCTGCCCATCGAGTCCGTGCAGGTGCGGCACCTGTCCTTGCGCGAACACCTCGAGGCCTACCAGCGCGGCGAGATCGATGCGGCGATCACCTTCCCGCCTTACGACAGCGCACTGGCCGCCGCCGGTGCCGTCCGCCGCTTCGACAGCAGCGCGATCCCGGGTCGCATCGTCGACGTGCTCGCAGTACGTCGCGACGCGCTCGACGGCCATCACCAAAGCCTCCGGGCGCTGGTCCATGGCTACTTCGAGGCACGGGAAGCATGGCAGGAATCCCCTGCCGAGGCCCTTTCGATCATCAACCGGCGGCTGAAACTGCCCGTTAACGAACTGCCGGGCACCTTCGACGGCCTGCACCTGCCGAGCGCCGACGAGATGCGCACCATGCTGGCCGGCGAACCCGCGCCACTGGAAGCCTCTGCGCGCGCGCTGGGCGCCCTCATGCACCAGAACAAGCTGCTTCCGGAAGCCCCGAGGCTAGCGGGATTGGCCAACGACGACTTCCTGCCCGAGGCCCCGTGAGTCCGGCGTCCCTTTCGATCCAGCGCGTGCTGACCAGCTGGATGGCGGTCGGCATGGCCCTCGTGGTGATGGTGCTGAGTTACTTCATCTACCAAAGCCAGATGGCGCAATTCCATCTGGCCTGGGCGACGCGCATCGAGAACGACCTTGAAGCCCTGCGCATCCCGCTGCAGGAACAGATGTCCGAAGGTGACTGGGTTCTGGCCGACCAGACGCTCACCCGGATGGGCGTGCAGCCGCATGTGGCCAACCTCTGCCTGGTGGTGGACGGCACGGTGCGCTCGTCGACGCGACACGCCGACGTGGGCGAGCCGTTCGTGCCGCCCGCCGTCGACCTGAGGCCAGACCTGCGCGGTTTCGGCTTCCGTCGGGATGGCACCCTGCTTTACGCATCCTTGCCGGCGGCCTACCGCGGCGCCGACCTGCGCGAGAACGCGAAGGCGTCGCTTCACGCCGAGTACGACATTGGCGACGACCTCGCCGCGCTCTACCGCACCATGGCTCAGCGCATACTCGCCGTGGCAGCCATCCTCGCCCTGTTCGTGATGGGCATCGGCCGCATGCTGCGCGACAAGCTGGTGGTGCCATTGCGCGCCCTGGCCGGCTTTGCCAGCCGGCTGTCCAATGGCGACTACGGCGCGCAGGTCCAACTGCAGGCCGCCGACGAATTCATGCAGCTCGAGCGGGCCTTCAACGAACTCAGCAACAGCCTCCGAACTTCGGTGGACCGGTTGCAGAAGCAAGCGATGCGCGACCAGGCGTTCGCCGAGGCCTTTCCCGACACCGCGTTCTTGGTCGACCACGAAGGCAACACGCGCAGCCGATACGGCAATCCCTCGACCACCATGCCCGGGCCCGAGCTCGGCGCCCCCTTTGACCACTGGCTGGCCGCCGAAGCGGCCGGCGAGCTGCGTGCCGTCTTTGCTCAGGTGCTGGCCAACAAGACCGTGGCCATCACCGAGTTCCGCCACGGCGCCTTCCATCTCGAATCGCGCATGGCCCCGCTGGCCCCGAAGGACGGTGCCTCGGAAGGCCCGGCCGATGGCGTGCTCTGGCTGATCCGCGACACCAGCGAGATCAAGCGCCACCAGGCCATCATCGAGCACCAGGCCAAGTTCGACGCGCTCACCGACCTCGCCAACCGCCGCTTCGCGCTGCTGCACATCGCCGAACGCATCGCCGAGGCGCGCCGCGAAGGCCGGTTCGGCAGCGTGATCTTCATCGACCTCGACCGTTTCGCGAACATCAACGACTCGCTGGGGCACCCGGTGGGCGACCAGTTGCTGGTGGCGCTGGGCAAGCGCTTCGAGGGCCAGGTGCGGTGCGGCGACCTCATCGCCCGCCTCGGCGGCGACGAGTTCCTGCTCATCCTCGACCATGGCCATGCCTCGCCCGAGATCGCCGCCAACCACGCTTGCGAGTGCGCCGAGGCGCTGCGGGCGATCATCAAGCAGCCCTTCGAGATCGGCGACAACCGTTTCGTGCTTTCGGCCAGCATGGGCGTGGCCGTCTATCCGTCCGAAGGCTGCGACGCCAACGACGTGGTGCGCCAGGCCGACACGGCGATGTACCACGCCAAGAACAGCGGCCGCGACACCGCCAGCGTGTACACCGAGTCGATGCTCGAGGAAAACCAGCGCAAGCTGCGCCTGTACTCCGACCTGCGCGGGGCCATCGCCAGGGGCGAGTTCCATCTGGTGTTCCAGCCCCAGGTCGATGCCGAGGGCCAACTCGTCGGCGCCGAGGTGCTGGCCCGCTGGGCCCACCAGGGCAACCCCATCTCGCCCGAGCGCTTCATCCGCGCCGCCGAGGAAACCAACCAGATCGTGGCGCTCGGGCAATGGATCCTCGGCGCCAGCCTTGACGCACTTCGCCGATGGCGCGAACAGGGCCGCCTGCCCCCGTCCTTCCGCCGCATCGCCATCAACATCAGCGTCAGGCAGTTCATGGAACCGCGCTTCGAGGCCATGCTCGCGGAGAGCATCGCGGCCGCTGGCGTGCCGAACGACGCGATCGAACTCGAGCTCACGGAAAGCGTGTTCGTCGAAAGCAAGGAACAGGTGCGCGAGAAGATGCAGCGACTGAACGAAAGCGGCTTCTCGTTCGCGATGGATGACTTCGGTACCGGTTACTCCTCGCTCAGCTACCTGCAGCACCTGCCCATCGACAAGCTCAAGATCGACCGCTCGTTCGTGATGGACATCCAGCGCGACGATGGCTCTGCCCGCATCGTCGACTCCATCATCCAACTGGGCCGCAGCCTCGGGGTCGCGGTCATCGCCGAAGGGGTGGAGACCGACGTGCAACGGCGCTACCTCGAAGCGCGGGGATGCCTGCTGTACCAGGGCTATTTCTTCAGTCGGCCGCTGGGCGAAGAGGCGTTCCTTTCGTTTGCCGAGGCCACACGGGCGGCAAGCGCGGAAACAGGCCCCCTCAGCCGCCCCAAGTCCGCCGGTACGCCCCTGCCGCCATGACGATGCCGAAACCCGCGAGCAGCGACACCGCCGAGGTGCCGCCGTAGCTCAGCAGGGGCATCGGCACGCCGACGACGGGCAGGAAGCCCGCCACCATGCCGGCGTTCACGATGACGTAGACCGAGAAGGTCAGGGCCAGCGCCCCGGCCAGCAGGCGGCCGAAGGTGTCGCGGGCCTGCGCGGCCAGCCACAGCGAGCGCACAACCACGAAGAAGTACAGCCCCAGCAGTACCAGCACGCCCAGCCAGCCGAATTCCTCGGAGAACACCGAGAACACGAAATCCGTGGTGTGCTCGGGCAGGAAGTCGAGGTGCGCCTGGGTGCCCTGCCCCCAGCCCTTGCCCGTCGCGCCGCCGGAGCCGATGGCGATCTTCGACTGGATGATGTTCCAGCCGGTGCCGAGCGGGTCGGATTCCGGGTCGAGGAAGGTGAGGATGCGGTCGCGCTGGTAGGGCATGAGGAACTGCCAGCCCACCGGCAGCGCGGCGAGGCCGAGGCCGGCGAACAGGCCGATGCGCCACCAGGCGATGCCGGCGAGGAACACGGCGAACACGCCCGAGGCGCCGACCAGCAGGCCCGTGCCGAAGTCCGGCTGGAGGATGGTGAGGCCGACAGGCAAGCCGATGATCACGGCAGTGATGCCCAGCGTGCGCCACTGCGGCGGAAGGTGGGCTTGGTGGAGGAACCAGGCCACCATCATCGGCACGCTGAGCTTCAGCAGTTCGCCGGGCTGCAGGTAGAAGATCTTGAGGGCGATCCAAAGGTTCGCGCTGCGCCCGGTGCCGATGGCGAACACCAGGCCGAGCAGCACGAGGCTGGCGAGGTAGGCCAGCGGCGTCCATTGCCGCAGCGTCGCCGGCGCCACGCGCGACAGCATCAGCAGGGCGCCGAGGCCGATCACGAAGCGCGCCGACTGCTTCAGCACGGCGTCGACGTCGCCGCCCGCGCTCGCCTGCACCACGAGACTGACGCCCATGATGGCGCAGAGCCCGAGCAGCAGCGGCAGATCTACCTTGTCGAGCCAGCGCCAGGCGAAAGCGCTGAAGACGCGCACCAGCACGTTCATGCGCGCGGCTCCGGGGCGGCGGGCAGAAGCACGGCGGGTTGTTCGGCAGGCGTCGGAGCGGGCGTCGCTGCGGGAGCCTCCGCTGGCAACGTCGCCGGGGCCGCCGGGGGCGGGCCGAGCCAGGCGTCGAAGATGCGCCGCGCGACCGGGGCCGCGGCGGTCGAGCCGGACCCGCCGTGCTCGACGACGACCGCCAGCGCGATGCTCGGCCGCCCCACCGGGGCATAGCCGACGAAGAGCGCCTGGTGCCGCAGGTGGTAGGGCAGCTTCGCCGGATCAAGCCGCTCCATGCCCTGCCGGCTGACCCGCTGGGCGGTGCCGGTCTTGCCGGCCATGCGGTACCACGCCCCGGCCGCCGCCCGCGCCGCCGTGCCCGTCGGGCCGTGCATGGTCGCGACGAGGCCGGCCTCGACGGCCGCCAGGTCGGCGGGGTCGCGAACGATGGCCTCGGCGGCGGGCTGCACCTCGGGGGTGCGCGGCGTGCCGAACCCGGCCTGCGTCGCCCGCACGAGGTGGGGCCGCCGCAGGCGGCCGCCGTCCGCGAGCATCGCCGTGGCCCTCGCGAGCTGGAGCGGCGTCACCACCCAGTAGCCCTGCCCGATGCCGGAAATCACCGTCTCGCCGGGATACCAGGGCTGCTTGAAGCGGCGCTGCTTCCATTCGCGGCTGGGCAGCACGCCGCCGACTTCGCCGGTCAGGTCGATGCCGGTCGGTTTGCCGAAGCCCATGCGATCGAAATCGGCGCTGATCCGGTCGATGCCCAGCTTCATAGCGAGGTCGAAGTAATAGGTGTTCACCGACTGCGCCAGCGACTCGCGCAGGTTGACCGTCCCGTGGCCGCCGGAACGCCAGTCCATGTATCCGCGCTCATGCCCCGGAAGGCGGTAGGTGCCGCTGGAGAAGATCGTGGTGTCCGGCGTGATCAGGCCCTCTTCGAGCCCTGCCAGTGCCATGAAGGGCTTCAGCGTCGAACCGGGCGGGAAGCCACCGAGCACATTGCGGTTGAACAGCGGCCGGGCCACGTCCTCGTTGAGCCGCCGGTAGTCGTCGAAGGAAATGCCGCCGACGAACAGGTTGGGGTCGTAGCTCGGTAGGCTGACCATGGCGAGGATCTCGCCGCTCATTGGATCGATCGCGATCGCCGCGCCGTGCTGGCCCTCGAAGGCGTCGACCATGGCCTCCTGCAGGGCGATGTCGATGCTCAGGTGCAGGTCGGCGCCGGGCTTCGCGTCGTGCCGGCGCAGCACGCGCAGCGGACGGTTCTCGACGTTGGTCTCGACCTCCTGGTAGCCGACATCGCCGCGCAGCCGGCTCTCGTAGAAGCGCTCGAGGCCGGTCTTGCCGATGTGCGGCAGCGCCGCGAAGCGCGACTCGCCGAGAGCCTCCATCGCATCGACGTCGTCCTGGTCGATGCGCCCGACGTAACCGACGAGGTGCGCGGTCAGCTCACCGAAGGGGTAGCGGCGGGTCAGGTAGGGCACCACTTCGACACCGGGAAATCGGTACCGGTCGACCGCGAGGCGGGCGATCTCGGCCTCGTCCAGCCGCGCCTTCAGCGTGACCGGCTTGAAGCGCCGGGCCGCCTTGCGCGCGGCCTCGAAGCGGCGCCTGTCGTCGGCGTCGATCGCGACGATCCGGCCCAGCGCGTCGAGCAGGGCCCGCATGTCCTCGACGCGCTCGGGCACGACATCGAGCCGGTAGGCCGGGGCGTTGTCGGCCAGCAGGACGCCGTTGCGGTCGTAGATGAGTCCGCGTGCCGGCACGATCGGTTCAAGACGGATGCGGTTCTCGTCCGAGCGCGTCGCGTACTCCTCGTGGAGCAGGATCTGCAGGCGGCCGTAACCGATCGCCAGGGCGCCCAGCAGGACGGCGACACCGAGGCCCGCGACGAAGGCGCGACGGCGGAACTGCTCGGCCTCCGCGGCCGCGTTGCGCAGGGGCCGGAGACGCCAGCGCCTCATCGCCCGCCCACCCGCTCCCGGTGGCGCAGGCGCAGCGCGTCCAGCAATAGGAAGCCCCACGGCCAAGCCAGCAGGCCGGCCAACGGCGCGAGGACGACGCCCGGCGTCGGCCAACCGGCGCCGGCGATGGCACGGATGAGCAGCATCAGCGCGAGGTCGTTGATCAGCAGCAGGCCAACGGCGGCGGACTGCTGCCAGAGGGGGAAGAACCGGAGCTGGGCGCGGAACCGCTGCACCAGGAAGACCAGCACGGCCATCCGCAGCGCCTGTTCGCCGAGCAGGGTGCCGCCGACGACATCCGCCAGCAGGCCAGCGGCCCAGGCCGTCGCAAGGCCGCCGCGCCCGGGGGCCTCCAGGGACCAGTACACCAGCGCGAGCGCCAGCAGGTGCGGCCGCATCGCGTCGATCGGCGACGGCAGGGGGACGACGAGGAACAGCAGGCCGGCGACGAGCGTCGCGGCGCGGAGCCACCAAGGCGCGGCGCGGTTCACGTCGCGCCTCCGGGCCGGTCGGACGGGGCCGTCGGCTGGGCCGGGGGCGTTGGGGACGTCGCCGCGGCGGGCGCTGGTGGCGGGACGGACGGCGCGGGCACGAGGCTGTCGCGCAGGGGCTCTCCGGGGGCCGGATCGCGGTAGCCGGACGGCTCCGGCGGGCCCACCCCGGCGTCGACGGCGCCGCGCATCACCAGCAGCACCTCGCGACCGCGGTCCAGACGCGCCGCGGGCGCGGCCGTCGCCTCGAGGAACAGCCGGCTTTCGTCCGGGCCGACCTCGGCGATCGCACCCACCGCGAAGCCGGCCGGGAAGCGGCCGCCGATCCCGGAGGTCACCAGCAGGTCGCCGACACGGACATCGGCCGACCGCGGGATGTTGGGCACGCGCAGGGCGTCCGGGCGGCCGGTGCCGACCGCCACGAGACGCAGGCCGGTGCGGACGACCTGCACGGGCACCGCATGGCTGGCGTCGGTGACCAAGAGCGCGGTGGCGCCGTGCTCAGAGACCTGCACGACCTGCCCCAGCATGCCGCCGGCGTCGATCATCGCCTGCCCCACCGCCACGCCGTCGGCGGCGCCGAGGTCCAGCCGGACGCGCTGGCGCCACGGGTCGAGGTCGACGTCGACGATGCCGGCCATCTGCACGGCCAGCCGGTAGCCGGCCTTGCCGCCCAGCAGGTCACGCAGTCGGGCGTTCTCGCGCGCCACGGCCTCGAGGCGGGCGAGCTGCGCGTCGCGCAGCTGCAGTTCGCGACGGAGCGCCACGTTCTCTTCGGACAAGGCCCCCTGACGATGCAGGCGGGTGGCGGCCCAATGGGCGACGGTGGACGGCATCGCGGCCACCTGCCAGACCGGCTCGACGAGGGTGGACAGGGTCGCCCGCACGCGCGGCGAGAGGTCGCCGCGATGGTCCGCCACCATGAGCAGGGCGGACAGCGTGATGCAGGCCAGCAGCGGCAGCGACCCGGCGGCCGCGTCCGCGAGCTTCGGTGCTGGCGCGCCGGGGTGGATCACGGGCGGGAGCGGCGCGCAGGGACGCCGGTCAGTCCGGCGAGAAGAACTCGTTGCCGGTCATGTCGACCAGCTCGAGCGCCCGGCCGCCGCCGCGGGCCACGCAGGTCAACGGGTCGTCGGCCACGTGGACCGACAGGCCGGTCTCCTCGGAGAGCAGCTTGTCGAGGTCCTTCAGCAGCGCGCCGCCGCCGGTCAGCACGATGCCGCGCTCGGCCACGTCGGCGCAGAGCTCCGGCGGGGTCTGCTCCAGCGCGTGCTTCACCGCGGTGACGATGCCCGACAGCGGTTCGTGCAGGGCTTCCAGCACTTCGGCCGAGGTGATGGTGATGTTGCGCGGCACGCCCTCGGCGAGGTTGCGGCCAGACACCTCCATGCTGCGCGGCTCCTTTTGCGGGTGAGCGCAGCCGATCTCCAGCTTGATGCGTTCGGCCGTGGCCTCGCCGATCAGGGTGCCGTGGTTGCGGCGCACGTAGTTGATGATCGCCTCGTCGAAGCGGTCGCCGCCGATGCGGACCGACTGCGAGTAGACGATGCCGTTGAGCGAGATCACCGCCACCTCGGTGGTGCCGCCGCCGATGTCGATGACCATCGAGCCGGAGGCCTCGCCGACCGGGATGCCGGCGCCGATCGCGGCGGCCATGGGCTCCTCGATCAGGTAGACGTCGCGGGCACCGGCCTCGAGGGCCGATTCCTTGATCGCGCGGCGCTCGACCTGGGTCGAGCCGCAGGGCACGCAGATCAGCACGCGCGGGCTGGGGCGCAGGAGGCGGCTGGTGTGCACCTTCTTGATGAAGTGTTTCAGCATCTCCTCGGTGTAGGTGAAGTCGGCGATCACGCCGTCCTTCATCGGCCGGATGGTCATGATGTTGCCCGGCGTGCGGCCCAGCATGCGCTTGGCCTCCGCGCCCACCGCAGCCACCGACTTCGCCGAGCCGACGCCGCGGTCCTGGCGTACGGCGACGACCGACGGCTCGTTCAGGACGATGCCCTGCCCGCGGACATAGATCAGGGTGTTGGCCGTGCCGAGATCGATCGACAGGTCGTTGGAGAACAGACCGCGGAGCTTCTTGAACATCGGGGATCGGGCCGGAAAGTCGCTGGAAACAAGCGG
>JAJTHD010000279.1 GCA_021297925.1 Lysobacteraceae bacterium | reverse complement strand
GGTCGATACGGTGCACGGCGCCGGCTATCGCTGGCGGCCGTGAGCGGGGCCCGCCGCGTACCGCCGACGGTGGCCCCGGCGTGCGACTGAGCCTGCGCCGCCAGCTCCTGCTGCTCGCGCTGGTCGCGCTGGTGCTGCCGTGGGCGGCGTGGCAGGCGTTGGTGCAGATGGAGAACCTGCTGCGGCAGGGCCAGCAGCAGGCGCTGGAGGCGTCGGGCGAGGCGGTGGCGCGCAGCCTGGCGTTGCGGCCGGCCCTTCTGCCCCCGAAGGGCCCGTCGCTCCCCATGCATGGCCTCGAGGTCGCGCCGCGACTGGATGGCGACGTCGGCGACTGGGGCGTCGTCGCCTCGCCGCTGGAAACGGCCCCGGAGCTTCCGGGAGTGCGGTTCGCGGTGGGGCAGTACAACGAGCGCCGCCTGCTCTTCATCGCGGTCGACGACGCGACGCCCCGGCGTGGCGAGGCGCATTGGCCCGACGACCTGGCGATCGATGCGGTTCTCCTCGAACTCGACACCAGCCTTGGCCCGATGCGCCTGAAGCTGGCGGCGCGGGCCGATGGCAGCACGCGCGCGGCGGCGCCGGACGGCAGCGGCGCGCCGGTGCTCGCGGAGGGCGGCTGGCGCGAGAACCCGGGCGGGTACGCGGTGGAGCTGGCCTTGCCGCAAGGGCTGTCGCTCGCCGCGCTGCGGATCGTCCGCCGCGACGCCGATAGTGACGGCCGCGTGGCCGAATCCGCCTCGCCGCGATTCGCGCTGTACCGCCCGTCGCCCCGGCTGCAGCGGGAGCTCGGCGCGCTGCTGCCGGACGATGTGCGCGCCGTGGTGGTCGATGCCCGCGGCTGGGCGATGGCGGCGGACGGCGCCTTGCGCGCGGACGCCGCTGGTGACGACGTGCTGTCGTGGCGGCGATTGCTGTACCGCGCGATGCTCGATGCTGCGGAACTCGAGGCGTTCGCCGCCGAAGCCTCGCCGCTGCGCGATGACCGGCCGGAGCGCCTCGCCGCGGTGCAGGGCCGGGTGGAATCGCGTTGGCGCCGTGATCCGCAGGGTACGCGGCTGATTCTCAGCAGCGCGGTGCCGGTGCGCGTGGATGGCGATGTGCGCGCCGTGCTGCGCCTCGATCGCAGCAATGCCGAGGCCCTGCTGCTGGCCGACCGCGCGGCCGCGCACCTGCTCGGCCTGACGCTGCTGGCTTTCCTCGCCTCCGGTGGCGTGGCCTTCCTGTTCGCCACGCGGCTCTCGCAGCGCATCCGGCGTCTGCGCGATGCCGCCGAGCAGGCGCTGGATCGCAGCGGCGAGGTGCGCCGGTTCGAGGTGTCCACCGCGCGCGACGAGATCGGCGACCTGTCGCGCAGCTTCTCGCAGCTGCTCGACGAGATCGCGGCCTACACCAGCTACCTCCGTTCGCTCAGCAGCAAGCTCTCGCACGAGCTGCAGACGCCCTTGGCCATCGTCCGCAGCTCGCTCGACAACCTCGATCTCGCGGCGCTCCCGGCCGACGCGCGGCCCTACGTCGCCCGCGCCCGCGACGGCGTCGAGCGCATGGGGCAACTGGTGCGGACGATGAGTGAAGCCACGCGCATCGAGCACGCCATCGCCGCGGCCGAACACGAAGCCTTCGACCTCGCGCGTCTCCTCGCGGACGTCGGCGAGGGCTACCGCGACATGCTGGCACCGCGACGCCTGCGTTTGGACGGCCTCGAGGCACCGTGTCTGTCCCATGGTTCGCCCGAGCTGCTGGTGCAGGCGCTCGACAAACTGATCGACAACGCCCGCGGGTTTACTCCCGACGACGGGGAGATCGGCATCGCCCTGACGCGCCAGGCGCGCGAGCTGTTGGTCGAAGTCCGGAACACGGGACCGAAGTTGCCGGAAGCGATGCGCCACCGCTTGTTCGATTCGCTGGTGTCCCTGCGCGATCGTTCGCGCGGTGCCGATGGCGTGGTCCACCTCGGCTTCGGCCTCCACGTCGTGAAGCTCGTGGCGGCGGCCCACGGCGGCAGCGCCGAAGCCGACAACCTCGAGGACGGCAGCGGCGTGGTCTTCCGCCTGAGGCTGCCATGGCGGCGCGCCCCGGGTGGCGAGGGCGTCCGGTCCTGAGGCGTGGTTGGGGCCGTCCGTGGCCCCCGTTTCGTCCCTGACTATGCCCGGCGAAGTCTGGCGAAGTTTCATGACAGTCCGTCGGGGCCGCGCTGGCATACTGCGGTGCCCTCCGACCCGCGGCCCCGGCCGCTCGCGACGCCTCAATGAATCCCGCTGAATTCGCTCGCCTCGCCGCCCAAGGCCACAACCGCATCCCGGTCGTGCGCGAGGTGCTGTCCGACCTCGACACGCCCCTGTCGGTGTACCTCAAGCTGGTCGATGGCCCGAACGCCTACCTGTTCGAGTCGGTGGAAGGCGGCGAGAACTGGGGTCGCTACAGCATCATCGGCCTGCCGGCGCGCCGCACCTGGTCGGTGCACGGCCACACGATGACGACGCGCGAGTTCGGCGAGGTCGTCGAGACGCGCGAGCTGGCCGATCCGCTGGGCGAAGTCGAGCGCCTTCGAGCCTCGTATTCCGTGCCCCGGATCGATGACCTGCCGGGGTTCACCGGTGGCCTCGTGGGCTGGTTCGGCTTCGAGTGCATCGGCTACATCGAGCCAAAGCTGTCCGCGCCTGTCGCGCCCGACCACCTCGGCACGCCCGAGATCTTCCTGATGCTCAGCGAAGAACTCGCCGTGTTCGACAACCTCAAGGGCAAGCTCTACCTCGTCGTGCACGCCGACCCGGCCGAGCCGCAGGCGCTGGCCCGCGCGCAGGCGCGGCTCGATTCGCTGGTGCATCGCCTGCGCCATGCCGGCGCCAGCTATCCCGACGTGCTCGATGCCGGCATCGTCGACGAGTCCGACTTCATCAGCGGCTTCAGCAAGGACGGCTTCAAGGCCGCGGTGCTGAAGGCCAAGGCCTACATCGCCGCCGGCGACGCCTTCCAGGTGGTGCTGAGCCAGCGCCTCTCCATCCCCTTCAAGGCCCGGCCGGTCGACGTCTACCGCGCGCTGCGCGCACTGAACCCGTCGCCCTACATGTATTTCCTCGACACCGGCAGCCTGCAGGTGGTCGGTTCGTCGCCGGAGATCCTCGTGCGCCAGCAGCAAGGCACGGTGACGGTGCGCCCGATCGCCGGCACGCGGCCGCGCGGGGCCACGCCCGAGATCGACAAGGCGCTTGAAGCCGAGCTGCTCGCCGATCCGAAGGAGCGCGCCGAGCACTTGATGCTGATCGACCTCGGCCGGAACGATGCGGGCCGCGTCAGCGAGGCTGGGAGCGTGCGGGTGCCCGAGCGCTTCGTCATCGAGCGCTACAGCCACGTCATGCACATCGTCTCCGAGGTTCAGGGGCGCCTGAAGGACGGCCTCTCGTACGCCGACGTGCTGAAGGCGACCTTCCCGGCCGGCACCGTGAGCGGCGCGCCGAAGATACGCGCGCTCGAGATCATCCGCGAGCTGGAGCCGCACCAGCGCAACATCTACGCGGGCGCCGTGGGCTACGTGAACTGGTGGGGCGATGCGGACACCGCCATCGCCATCCGCACCGCGGTCATCACGAACGGCCAGCTGCACGTGCAGGCCGGTGCCGGCATCGTCTTCGACTCCGACCCCGAGAAGGAGTGGGAGGAGACGATGAACAAGAGCCGCGCGCTGTTCCGTGCCGTCGCGCAGGCCGCGAGAGGCCTCTAGTCGAGGCGGGCGTCGCGCCGGGCGTCGCGGCGATCCGGGTCCCTCCTCGTGCCCGCCGGTGCCCCTTCGCCGTTCCCGATGCCGGCCTGGCAGCGGCGACGCTCCTTCACCTGCTCCGCCCGCGTGCCGCAGGTGTCTTCCCGGCGATTGCGTAGCCAGACGCGCGCCGCGCGCGGCGGCAGGCTGAGCACCACGGTCCTGCCGCGCGCCGCCAGCGTGCCGCCGGCCATCCCTTCGACGTAGACGCCGGACGGCGCGAGCGCATCGCCCGGCAGCACCACGTCGCGCGGCTCGCCGCATTTGTTGATG
>JAJTHD010000112.1 GCA_021297925.1 Lysobacteraceae bacterium | reverse complement strand
GCCTACGGTTCGGGCATGGCGGCGATGACGGCGGCGCTCGAATGCCTGCCGGCCGGCAGCGAGGTGCTGATCCCCGAGGACTGCTACGCCGGCCTGCGCTCGCTGGGCGCAGAGTTCCTGCCCGAGCGCGGCGTGACGGTGCGTCGTGTCGACCAATGCGATGCCGCCGCCGTGGCCGCGGCGATGACGCCCGCCGTGCGGATGATCTGGGCCGAAACACCGTCGAACCCGCAATTGCGGATCGCCGATCTCGCCGCACTCTCCGCGATCGCGAAGCAGCACGGGGCGCTGCTGGCGGTGGACAACACATTCGCCACACCAGCCCTGCAGCGGCCGATCGCGCTGGGCGCGGACGTGGTGATGCATTCCACCACAAAGTACATGGGCGGCCACAGCGACGTGATGGGTGGCGCGCTGGTGTTCGCCAAGCGCGATGCGCTGTTCGAGAAGGCGGCGCATCGTCGCCACATCACCGGCAACATCCTCGCGCCATTCTCGGCCTGGCTGACGCTTCGCGGCCTGCGCTCGCTGCCGGCGCGCATGGCCTGGCACTGCGCCAACGCCCTTCGCGTGGCCGAATTCCTCGCCAGCCAGCCGGCGGTCGAGACCGTTTACTGGCCCGGCCTGCCCACCCATCGCAACCACGCCATCGCCGCGCGGCAGATGTCGGATTTCGGCGGCATGGTCTCGGTCACCTTCAAGGCCGGCCGCGACGCGGCGCTGGCCTTCGCCGGCGCGGTCGAGGTGTTCACCAATGCCACCTCACTGGGCGGCGTGGAATCGCTGATCGAACACCGCGCTTCGGTCGAGGGGCCGAACCCGGTGTCGCCACCGGGGCTGCTTCGGCTGTCCGTGGGCCTCGAGCACGGCGACGATCTCGTCGACGACCTTCGGCGCGGGATCGACGCGCTGCGCTGAGCGCACGGGTCGCGCGGCCCAGTCGTCGACCGTCCGCGCGGGGCGCCGCGCGCACAGGCGGCCGGGCATCCGCGGATTCGCTCCGGCTTCACGCGCGAGGCGCCGCTGGTACCAATGGCGACCGGCGCGCGTCGTCCACTCATGAACCAGCCGCGCCGCTGATGCATGGCTTCATCAGCCCATCGCGATGGCCGGAACCGCCGGGGCGACGATGCCTCCGTGCCCGACGAACCGGGCGTCAACGGAGATCTCGCAATGCAATGGCTGGTGTTCAATGTCCTCGGCTTCCAAGCCGTCTGGTGGGCCTGCGTCATCGGTGCCGGGAAGGGATGGCCATGGGCCGGCCCTGTCGTCGCCATGCTGTATGCCGTGATCCATCTTCACTTCTCACCGACCCGGCGGAGGGACCTCCGCCTCGTCGCGAGCGCCGTGGCGATCGGCCTGGTTCTCGATGGCGCGCTGGGGGCCAGCGGCCTCCTCACCTACGCTGGCGCCAGCGAACTCCGGCTGATCGCTCCTCCCTGGATCCTCGCCCTGTGGGCGGGCTTCGCGCTGACGCTGACGCACTCGATGGCGGCCTTGGCCTCCCGGCCCTGGGCAGCCGCGGCGCTCGGGGTCCTCGGCGGACCGCTGGCGTACGCCAGCGCCGCGTCGGTCGCGGGGGCCGTGCGCTTCGAGTACGGCATGGTGGAAGGCCTGATGGCCATCGCGATCGGCTGGGGCGTGGCGATCCCGCTGCTCTACGGCATTGACAAGCAACTGACGAAGAACGAGCAGGAGGCCATCGCATGAGCACCCTTGGCATCGTGATGTTGATCTGGGGCCTGGCCGCGGCGGGGATGAGCCTTGCGTTCTTCTACGCGCGGCAAAAGAAGAACATGGGCTACGTCGACGTGTTCTGGGCGCTGGGCATGGCGGTCGCGGCGGTGATGGCCGGCCTGCTCGGCGAGGGCAGCCTGGCCTCCCGCGTCCTCGTGGCCCTCTTCGGCGGTTTCTGGGGATTCCGCTTGTTCCGGTTCCTCTGGCACCGCGTGCGCGGGGAGGCCGAGGACGGCCGCTACCAGGCCATGAGGGCGGCGATCGGGGACGGCGCCTCGGGCTGGTTCGCCTTCTTCCAGCTCCAGGCCCTGGTGATCGCCCTGTTCTCGCTGCCCTTCGTTGCGGCCGCCGCCGGCGCGGGGGGCATCGACAGCGCGTGGGTCTGGGCGGCGGCCGCGGTGTGGGCGATTGCCGTCGCTGGCGAAACGCTGGCGGACCGCCAGCTGGCGGCGCATCGTCGCGACCCCGTGCAGAAAGGTCGCACGTGTCGCCGCGGCCTGTGGGCCTGGTCGAGGCATCCGAACTACTTCTTCGAGTGGGTGCATTGGTTCGCCTACGTCGCGCTCGCAGCGACGGGACCGCTCGCCTGGCTGGCCCTTGCAGGCCCCCTCTTGATGTTCGCCTTCCTCTGGCGGGTGAGCGGCATTCCCTGGACGGAAGCGCAGGCCCTGCGCACCCGCGGGGACGACTATCGCCGTTACCAGCAGGAAGTCAGCGCCTTCTTCCCCCTTCCACCACGCACCCACCGCGCCTCCTGATCCGGCGCCCCTCGTGGAGACACAGGTCATGACCAGAACAACACGCGTCGCCTTCGCCATCCTCGCCCTGCTGCTGCCGGCCGCGGCGACCGCGACGATCCAGCAGGAAATCGCCACCGCTCGGGACCTGGAAAGCCGGGAGGTCCTGTTCCGCGAGCAGCACATCGTCCGTTTCGATGACGGGGAGCCGGCGGAGCGGCTCGTGATGTACCGCTGCCTCGACGGCCAGGCCTTCGCGCGGAAGTGGGTTCGCTATGCGGACACGCCCTCAGCGCCGTCGTTCCAACTCGAGGACGCCCGCAGCGGCTATCGCGAGGGCGCGGAACGGACCGCTTCGGGCACCCGCGTGCGCTGGACGCCGCCCGGCGGGAGCGAAGCGTCGGGACTTCTGCCTTCGGGCCCCCTCGTGGCCGATGCCGGCTTCGACGAGTGGGTCCGCGGCTACTGGGACCCCCTCACGCAGGGCAAGACCCTCGAGATGCGCTTCCTCGTCCCGTCCCGGCTTCGGGCCTATGACTTCGATGTGTCGCCGATCGATTCCGGATCGCCCGACCTCCAGGCCTTCCGCCTCCAGTTGGGCGGATGGTTCGGATGGCTGCTACCGTCGATCCGGGTGGCGTACGACGACCAGACGAGGCGCCTGCGCTGGTTCGAAGGCCTGTCCAATCTTCGCGACGACGCGGGCGACGCACCGATGCGGGTCAGGATCGACTTCCCGCCAAGGCCGACACCCGCGGACCAGACCGTCCTTGACACGGCCGCCCGGGAAGCCCTGGTCGGCTGCACCGTCCAACCCGCGTGATCTCCCCTTCACCCAAACGACCGGAGCCCCACATGAACACGTCGTCGCGCGGAACGATTCGCCTGAACCGATGGTTCGCGCCCATCGCCGCCCTCCTGCTGGTCGCCTGTGCCGGCAGGGATGTCCGCCCCATGCCCCCGCTGTCCCCCGCCCCCTCCGTGGACCTCCCGAGGTTCATGGGGACGTGGTACGTCATCGCGCACGTGCCGTACTTCTTCGAGGAGGGGAAGGTCGCCACGCGGGACGAATACCGCCTGCGGGCGGACGGCCGCATCGACAACGACTTCGTCTACAAGGAGCGCTTCGGGGACGACGACAAGCGGTGGCGGGGCGTTTCCACCGTGATCCCGGGCAGCGGCGGCGCCCGTTGGAAGGTGCAGTTCGTCTGGCCGTTCTCCACCGAGCTCGTGGTCGTGCATGTCGACGACGATTACCGGGGCGCCGCGCTGGTGACGCCGGACCGGAAGCTGGCATGGGTGTTCGGCCGCGAGCCGACCATGGAGTCCTCGCGTTACGAGGCCCTGCTGGATCGACTGGCCGCGCAGGGCGTCGACCGGAACGCCCTCCGCCCGGTTCCGCAAGTCCCTCCCGCCCAGAACGGGGACTGACGTGCCTTCGGTCCCCTCCCGTCCGCACACCGCCCCTCGTGCATCGCCTTCATGTCCCTTACGCTTGAGTCGGGCGGTCGCCTGCCAGCGCCCCCTGCGCCGGCACGCCTTCCCAGCGCATCATGGATCCGTCTCTTTTCCCGTCCGAGGACCATCGACATGAACAACGCCAAACCCCTTCAATCCGCCTCCTTCGCCCTGCTGTTGGCCGGCGTGGCCGTCGCAGTTCCCGGGCTGGCCCGGGCCGGCAGCACGGAGGCCCACTGGTACGCCGGCGCGATGGGTGGATTCGCATCGCAGTCCGACCAGTCCCTCGCCTTCACATCGGGGGCGAATCGGGAGAACGGCAACCTGCCGCTCGACACCGGGAGTCTCCTCGGCGCGCGGATCGGCCGCTCGTTCGGCAACGGTTGGCGCCTCGAGGGTGAGTTCGCCTACCAGGGGATGGACACGAAGGGCCCGGAGTTTCCTCCGCGGGCGCCCCCGTCCCAGGCACCCGTGGGGTCGGGCGATTACGCCTCCACCGCGTTCGCCTTGAACGCCCTGTACGACCTCAACCTGACGGGCTCGGACAAGGCCGAGACCTACGTGGGTCTCGGCGTGGTGCGGTTGACGGAGGTCGACCTCGACATCGGCTCCGGCAGCGCCGGGCGGAACTACTCCGGCTCGGGCAATGGCCTGCAGGCCCTGTTCGGGGCTCGGTACTCGTTGGACGACGCGTGGACGCTCGACGTCGGGCTGCGTTACCTGCGCGCCACCGACCTGTCCCTGGACCAGGAGAACGGGGCGGGCCGGATCCGCGCCGACTACACGCCCTGGGCCGTCACCATCGGCATTGATCGCCGTTTCTGAGTATCCCGATGCCTGCGGGCGCTCCGCTCCGGGCGGAGCGCCCCACAGGGCCAGGGCGAGCGGCGGTCAGCCGGCGCCCGACCGCACGCCGCGCATCGCCTCGGCCAAAGCGAACCTGCCGCGCTGCTCGAGCGCATCGAGGACGCCTTGGAAGTCGCGTGCGTCGCGGTTCTGGCTGAGCTTGCGCTTGCCTTCGATCCGATCGATCGCGACCTCGATGGCGACGATGTAGGCGAGTTCCGACGCGAGGTAGTCGGCCGGCGCATCGCCCATCTTCCACGGCACCGGCTCGCCCGCCTCGCTCTGGCGCGTGAGCTTGGCCACGATGCCGCGGACGGCGTTCGTGTCGTCGAGCACGCGGATGCGGCCATGCACGTGCACGACCTCGTAGTTCCAGGTCGGCACATGGCGGTGGTGCTCGTGCTTGCCCGGGTACCAGCTGGGCGAGATGTAGCCCTGCACGCCGCGGAAGACGACCATCACCGCATCGCCCTCGCGCACCGTGCGCCAGACCGGATTGGCGCGTGCGACATGGGCCAGCAGGGTGCCGCTGGGGCCGCGCTCCGCTTCGAGCACGAAGGGCAGGTGCTCCGCTTCGAGCCCCGCGGCGGTCGCGGTGACCAGCATCCCCAGCGGATGCTCACGGATCAGGCGATGCCATTCCTCGGGCCGGTGTTCGGCGAACTGGGCGGGTTGGTACATGGCGGGTCCCGGTCCGGCCAGCGCCTTCAGAGGAAAAGATCGGGCGACAGCGGCTTCGACGGATCGACGGCATAGCGCGCGAAGTCGGTCTCGCCGGCCTCGCACAGCACGTCCTCGTCGATCAGGAACCGGCCGTGGAAGCCAGCCGCCTCGCGGCACAGCACGGCGTGCGCCGCGTCGGCCACGATCGCCGGCGTGCGGCAGCCGGAGACATCGATGCCCGGGATCATGTTGAGCGCGTCGGTGGCGATGACCGTCTTCGGCCACAGCGCATTGACCGCGACGCCCTGCGGGCCGAACTCGGCGGCGAGGCCGATCGTCACGAAGCTCATGCCCATCTTGGCCAGCGTGTAGCCGGTGTGCGGGCCCCACCACTTCGGGTCGAGGGTGGGCGGCGGCGCCAGCGTGAGGATGTGCGGATTCGACGCCTTGAGCAGATGCGGCAGGGCCTTCTGGGCGCAGAGGAAACTGCCGCGGCTGTTGACCTGGCTCATCAGGTCGAACCGCTTCATCGGGGTCTCGAGAGCGCCCTTCAGCCAGATCGCGCTGGCGTTGTTGACGAGGATGTCGAGCCCGCCGAAATGCCCGACCGTCGCGGCGACGGCGGCTTCGACGTCGGCTTCCTCGCGGATGTCGCAGCGGATGGCGAGGCCGCGGCCACCGGCCTCGTCCACCGCCGCCGCGGCGCTGTGGATGGTGCCGGGCAGCTTCGGGTTGGGCACCGAGGACTTGGCCGCGATGGCGACGTTGGCGCCGTCGCGCGCGGCGCGAAGCGCGATCGCGAGGCCGATGCCGCGCGAGGCGCCGGTGATGAGCAGGGTCTTGCCGGCAAGGCTGGGCATGGGATCGTCGCCTGGGTGGAGGACCCGAAGCCCGGGCCAGAACCGGGAGTCTAACGATCCGCGACATTCCGGCCGCGTGCAGGGCGGCCCTGCCGCGACGCGGCAGGACCGTCATCCGGGCGCCTTCGCGGGCCTTCTATACTGTCGGGATGGATTCGCTGCACTGGGACGCCGTCCTCGACTGGATCTCGCGCCACCCGGTGGCGGCGGGGATCGTGATCTTCCTCATCGCGTTCTGCGACGCGCTGCTGATCGTCGGGGTCGCCGTGCCCGCGGCGCCGCTGCTGTTCGCGGTCGGGACCATGGTGGGCCTTGGCCACATCGATCCCGTCTACGCGATCGCCTGCGCCGCGGCCGGGGCGTTCTGCGGCGACGGCGTCAGCTACCTCGCGGGACGTCGCTACGGGCACTCGCTGAGGACGCGCTGGCCGTTCGCGCAGAACCCTGAATGGCTCGAGCGCGGCGACCGCTCCTTCAAGCGACACGGCATGAAGAGCCTCGTGATCGGACGCTTCGTCGGGGCCATCCGTCCCTTCATCCCGGCCATCGCCGGGATGGTGCGGATGCCTGCCCAGAAGTATGCGATCGCGACCGGCATCGCGGCGGTCCTTTGGGCCTTGGCCTTCCTCTCGCCGGGCTGGCTGTTCGGGGCGTCGCTGGACCTGGTGGCCGCGGTCGCGGGGCGACTCGCCATCGTGATCGGCCTGGTGCTGGTACTGGTCGCGGCGATCTGGGGCCTGGTCTTCCACGTCTGGCGCTGGATGGCCCCGCGGGCCAGCGGCCTTCTCGCCCGCCTGCTGGCGTGGTCGCATCGGCATCCGGTGCTGGGCCGATACTCCGCCGCGCTGATCGACCCGAACCAGAAGGAATCCCCCTCGCTGCTGTTGCTCGCGGTGGCGCTGCTGGCGGCCGGATGGGGGTTCTTCGAAATGCTCGCCTCCGTCGATGGCGGGCTGGCCCCGTCCCGACTGGATCTCAGCGTCCACCAGGCCATGTTCGGCCTCCGGCATCCGCTCGCCGACCCGGTGATGGGGGTGCTGGCGACGCTCGGCGATCTGGTGGTGCTCGGCCCGGCTGTCGTACTCGTCGCTCTGTGGCTGTTCTGGCGCCGGCGCCACGTCGCCGCCTGGCACTGGATCGCGGCGCCCGCGTTCGCACTGGTGATGGCCTGGGCCCTCGGCGCCCTGATCGACCTGCCCAAGCCGCCCGCGGCCACGGCGGTGCCCGGGTTCTCCTTCCCGTCGCAGACCGTCCTCCTGGCGACGGTGGTCTACGGCTTCTTCGCCGTGCTCGTGGCGCGCGAGATGCCGGGCCGCCGGCGCGTCTGGCCCTACGTCGTCGGGGCGCTGATGGTCGGACTGCTTGGCTTCTCGCGCCTCTATCTCGGGGCGCACTGGCTGTCGGACGTGCTGGCCGGGGCCTTCCTCGGGTTGGCGTGGGTGACGGCCCTCGGCATCGCCTACCGCCGCCGCGTCGTGCGCTCGTTCTGGGTGCGACCTGTGGCGGCGGTGTTCTTCGGCACCGTCCTGCTCGTCGGTGGATGGCACGCGGGGCGCTCCGCGGACGGGCTCGTCGCCGCGTTCGATCCCCCGATGCCGCGGCAGCGGATCGACGAGGCGGCATGGCTGAAGGGCGAGGCCGGCCGCCAGCTGCCGGCGCGCCGCAACGAACTGCGCGACCGCGACGCCTGGCCCCTGAACGTCCAGTACACCGGCGCCCCCGGGGCGCTCGCGCAGGCGCTGGCCGAGGCCGGCTGGCGGCCGCTGCCCGAGGGCGACTGGCGCGGCCTGCTGATGATGCTCGACGACCAGGTCACGCCCGGGTCCTTGCCCGTCATGCCGTCCACCCACGGCGGCCACGCCGAGGTGCTGCTGCTGTCGCGACCCGTGGACGCGAACGGGGAGCGCGTCGTCCTTCGGCTCTGGCCGGCCCCCTATGCCGTGGGGGACGCGGACATCCCGCTCTGGCTCGGCACGGTGCAGACCCTGCGATTCTCCACGCGCGGCGACGGTTTCGTCCGCTACTGGGCCGCGCTTCCGGACGAACGACCAGCGCGCCGTCGTCTGGCGACCGATGCCCAAGCCCTGCGGGTGGACGATGGCGATGGGGTGTTGCGGCTCCGCGAGGGGCGCAGGCCTGAATCAGGCCAATAGCGGCAGCCAGCGCAGCAACGCATCGAGGCGCGCCGCAGTGTCGGACTCCTCGAGCAGGTGCTGGCGCTGGTCCAAGGCCAGTGGCAGCAGTTCCGCAAGTCGGCAGCTGACCCAGTCGCTGTCGTCGAAGCTGGCCGGTTCGGCGTGCGCATGGGCACCGCCGGCCCGCTCGAGCATCCGCTTGAGGAGGTCGACGAGAAAACTGTGTTCAGGCCGGACGCGGAGGCGCGGCGGTGCGGCCAACCAGAGCGCCTCGGCGACCACCAGCCCATCGGCCTGCGTCGAGGTGGTGCAGACGCGGAACCGACGCTCGCCCTCGACGGCGATGCCGAGCAGGCCATCCTCGCGCATCGCGAAATCGACGATCCGTGCCTCGGTGCCGACCCGCGTCGGTCGGGCCGGGGCACCGGCCTCGTGGCCGTCCTCGATCAGGCATACGCCGAAGCCCTCGCCGTTGCGCGCGCAGCGCTTCACGAGATCGAGGTAGCGCGGTTCGAAGATCCGCAGCGACAGCACGCCGCCCGGCATGAGCACGGTGCGGAGCGGGAACAGGGGCAGAGCGATGGTGGACAGGGGAAGCGACATGGTGGGCTCCGCGGACGACGGCGTTCGAAGGATCGTCGCAGTGGCCAGCATCAGGTCGTGACCGGGCGCGCATCCCGCGCATCCGCTCGAGCAGGCTTTGAAATCTGCGGCCGCGCCGTCAGTTCTGATCGGAACCGATTGATCAAGGTTTCAACGACTTGGCGTCGAGCCGGAGCTCTAATGAGGCGCGCGTCAAAAAAAGAGTTGACACGACTGAACAGCCCATGGTCTGGTCGGGGCCATGAACTTCGCCGCCCCGACCTTCGCTGCGCGCACCGCCTCGGCCCTCCCGGCCGCGGTCCGTGACGTCGTGCTTGTCGCGGTTGTCCCCGCACTTATTGCGGTTGTTGTCGTCGTCCTTCTTATTAGCCCCTTCACCGGAGCGGGATCGACGTGACCTAGCAACAACGCAACAACAAGGTCCGAAACGAAAACCCCGCTCCGGCAACGGAGCGGGGTTTCGCGTTTCAGGCCTTCGAAAACTCCCCGAAGCCTCGAAGCCGCCATCGCCCCGTGAATTCCGACCAGATCAAATCCGGCCCCTCCCGCGCCCCGGCCCGCGCGATGCTCCGCGCCACCGGCCTCAACGATGCCGATATCGCCAAGCCGCTGGTCGGCGTGGTGCACACGTGGTCGGACATCTCGCCCTGCAACCTGACGCTGCGCGAACTGGCGCAATCGGCGCGCGAGGGCATCAAAGCCGCGGGCGGCACGCCGATCGAGTTCAACACCATCGCCGTCACCGACGGCATCGCGATGGGCACCACCGGCATGCGCGCCTCGCTGCCCTCGCGCGAGGTGATCGCCGATTCGATCGAACTGGCCGTGACCGGCCACTGCCTCGACGCGGTGGTGGTGCTGGTGGGCTGCGACAAGACCATCCCGGCCGCGGCGATGGCGCTGGGCCGCATGGACCTCCCCGGCGTGGTGCTCTACGGCGGCACGATCCAGCCGGGCGTGTGCAAGGCGAAGAAGATCACCGTGCAGGAGGTCTTCGAAGCGGTCGGCGCGCACGCCGCCGGGCGCATCGACGACGCCGAACTGGGCGAGATCGAGCGCCGCGCCTGCCCGGGCGCCGGCGCCTGCGGCGGCCAGTTCACCGCCAACACCATGGCCATGGTGCTGACCACGCTGGGCCTGTCGCCGATGGGCCTCAATGACATCCCGGCCACCGACCCGGCGAAGAAGGACGCCGCGTTCCGCTGCGGCGCGTTCGCGATGGACGCCTGGCGCGCCGGTCGTCGGCCGCGCGAGGCGATCACCGCGGAAGCGCTGCGCAATGCCGCCATCACCGTGGCGGCCACGGCCGGCTCGACCAATGCCGTGCTGCACTTGCTGGCCATCGCCCACGAAGCCGGCGTGCCCTTCCCGCTGGAGGAATTCGAAGCCGCATCGCGCACGCCGGTG
>JAJTHD010000166.1 GCA_021297925.1 Lysobacteraceae bacterium | reverse complement strand
CGCCTGAAGTGGATCGCCGAGAAGGAGCAGGAGCTCGCCCTGCCGCGCCCGCTGTTCCCGCGCGTGCCGACCTACTGCTCGGGCTGCCCGCACAACACCAGCACGCAGGTGCCCGAAGGCCACCGCGCGCTCGGCGGCATCGGCTGCCATTACATGGTCACGTGGATGGACCGCCGCACCGACACCTTCACCCAGATGGGCGGCGAAGGCGCGACCTGGTGCGGACAGGCGCCCTTCGTGGAGACGCCGCACGTCTTCCAGAACCTCGGTGACGGCACCTACTTCCACTCCGGCTCGCTGGCGATCCGCCAGGCGGTGTCGGCCAAGGTGAACATCACCTACAAGATCCTCTACAACGATGCGGTCGCCATGACCGGCGGCCAGCCGGTGGACGGCACGCTCACCGTGCCGGACATCGCCCGGCAGATGCGCGCCGAGGGCATCCAGACGATCGTCGTCGTCAGCGACGACATCGAGAAGTGGTCCGACCCGTCGATCTTCCCGGACGGCGTGCAGTTCTTCGATCGCGCCGAGCTGGACGCCGTGCACAAGCGGCTGTCGGAAGTGAAGGGCGTCTCGATCCTGATCTACGACCAGACCTGCGCGGCCGAGAAGCGCCGTCGCCGCAAGCGCAAGCTGATGGTCGACCCGCCGAAGCGCGTCGTCATCAACTCGCTGGTCTGCGAAGGCTGCGGCGACTGCTCGGTGAAGTCGGCCTGCGTCTCGGTGCTGCCGAAGGAAACCGAGTTCGGCCGCAAGCGCGAGATCGACCAGAGCGGCTGCAACAAGGACTTCAGCTGCGTGCGTGGCTTCTGCCCGAGCTTCGTCTCGGTGGTGGACGCCCCGCTGCGCAAGAAGAAGCCGAAGGCCAAGATCGACTTCAGCGCGCTGCCGATGCCGAACGTCCGCTCCAGCCTCGAGCAGCCGTGGAACATCCTGCTCACCGGCGTGGGCGGCACCGGCGTCGTCACCATCGGTGCCCTGCTCGGCATGGCCGCGCATCTGGAAGGCAAGGGCACCTCGGTGCTCGACCAGACCGGCCTGGCGCAGAAGGGCGGTGCGGTCACCACGCACATCCGCATCGGCAAGAACCCCGCCGAGCTGCACGCGGTGCGCATCGCCGCGGGCGAAGCCGACCTCGTGCTCGGCTGCGACATGGTGGTCGTCAACGACTACTGGTCGCTGTCGAAGATCCGCGCCGACCGCACCGAGGTCGTGCTCAACACCTACGAGGCGATGCCGTCCTCGTTCCTGAAATCTCCGGACCTGCAGTTCCCGGCCGAGGCGATCATCGAGACGGTGCGCACCAGCCTCGGCGGCCGTGCCCCGTTCACGGTGGAGGCGAACAAGCTCGCCACCGCGCTCTGCGGCGATGCCATCGCCACCAACCTCTTCATGCTCGGCTACGCCTGGCAGCTGGGCCTGGTGCCGGTGACGTTCGAATCGCTGATGCGCGCGGTCGAACTCAACGGCGCCGCCGTCGAGATGAACAAGCAGGCCTTCGGCTGGGGCCGCCTCGCCGCCATCGACATCGACAAGGTCGTCGAAGCGGCGGACGCCGCCCCGGCGCAGCGCAGCGGCACCGCCGACGCGCTCGATGACGAGACGATCTCGCTCAACCTCGACGAAACCATCGCCCGCCGCGTCGCCTTCCTCACCGACTACCAGAACGCCGCCTACGCCAAGCGCTACAGCGACCTCGTCGCCGATGTGCGCGCGGCGGAGAGCGCGAAGACGCCGGGCAAGGACGCGCTGTCGAACGCCGTCGCCCGCTACGCCTTCAAGCTGATGGCCTACAAGGACGAGTACGAGGTCGCCCGCCTCTACACCTCGGGCGAGTTCGAGGCGCGCCTGAAGGAACAGTTCGAGGACGGCGGCTCGCTGCGCTTCCACCTCGCGCCGCCGCTGCTCTCGAAGAAGGACGCCGACGGCCACCTCGTGAAGAGCGAGTACGGCCCGTGGATCTTCAGCGCCTTCAAGGTGCTGAAGCACCTGAAGTTCCTGCGCGGCACGGCGCTCGACCCGATGGGCCACACCGAGGAGCGGAAGATGGAACGCCGCCTGCGCGACGAGTACGTGCAGACGATCCGCGAGCTGCTGCCGACGCTGTCGGCGGAGAACCACGCGCTGGCGGTCGAGATCGCCGAAGTGCCGGAGCAGATCCGCGGCTTCGGCCACGTGAAGGAACGCCACGTCGAGAAGGCGGAGAAGCTCCGCGCGGAACTGCTGAAGCGCTGGAGCAAGTCGGGCATTGCTATTGGCCTCGTAGCGTGACCGCCGCGGCGCGGGTACTGCGCGCGCCGGCGCATCTGGAGGCCAGCCTGACCCTGTTGACGCAGGCCACGGTGCCGCGCTTCTTCGGCTGGTTCAAGGGCCGGCACCGACTTGCCCTGCCCGCCTTGGGCGGGCCGCTCGAGCCGAGCGCGGCGGGGTCGATCGCCGACGATGCCTTCGTGCAGTTCGATGTCGCTCGGCTCCGGGGCAGGGAAGGACAGGCACTGTTCGATGCCTACATCGACCAGCTCAGGGCGCTGCGCGCGCGGACGCCTGATGTCCG
This sequence comes from Lysobacteraceae bacterium, assembly GCA_021297925.1. Classification (GTDB taxonomy): domain Bacteria; phylum Pseudomonadota; class Gammaproteobacteria; order Xanthomonadales; family Xanthomonadaceae; genus Silanimonas. Next base: position 3,222 of record JAJTHD010000166.1, on the reverse strand, counting down.
CGCTGCCAGCTGGTGGCCCCTGGTGCAGGACTACAGTCTCGCAATCGGGCTCGATCTCGAGGACGGCAAGCGGGTCTGGGTGCCGGTTTTCGCGCGGGAGGCCGCCATGCTTGAACGGACGCTCGACGCCATCGAAGGACTGCGCATGGGCGAAACCCTCGTGGTCTTCGACGGGAAAGACGACGATTGGGCGACATCGCCCTTCGTGCAGATTGGCGAGTACTGTGCCTTCCGTCGCGACGGGGTCGTGCTGCGCTTCTGCGACCTCGACGCAGACACCGACGAGACGATGGACGTCGTCCTCGAGGCGCGACTCGACTATGGGGAGCTCATCGAGTCGCTGGTGCCCTCGGGGCGCGCACTGCTCGGCATGCTGGGCCGCGTTTCCGAGGCGCTAGGCATGGAGAAGGGCGTGGCGCAGCCGAGCGTCGCGGGATCGGTCGGACAAGGTACATAGCGCTCGCGGAGAGCCGCGAGCGTGCCGTCGGCGAACATGCGCCACGCCGTGATCGGGTTCCGGCTGGGGCTCAGCCGGTCGGTGAACGCGGCGTCGCCAAGCAGGGCGACGACACCGAGGCGGGACAAGGCTCCTCGCAGGGCGATCGGCCGGGGTGACGGGCGGTATCCGGCCGGCGCGTGGCGCGTCGATGCCGTGCTTCAGAACAGCTCGATCTCGCCCTCGTTCATGCTCTGCTGGGTCACCGGCTTGTGCGGGGGGCGCTCCCACTCGCCGCGGAACTCCTTGATGCGCGACGACAGCCGGCGCAGGGCCGCCATCAACTCCTGCTCGTTGCCGTCGCCCGCCTTGTTCAGCAGCTCCTGCAAGCCCATCGCCTCGCGGTTGATCGCGGCGAGCCGCTCCATGTGGGTCAGGGCCGAGCCCAGCGCCTGCGTGGCGATGTCCTCGAACTGCAGCGAGCGCACGGCCTCGCCGACATGCTGCTCCATCGCGGTGCCCGCGCCCTGGATCTCCCGCATGCCGTCGCTGAGGGTGCGCTGGATCTGGTCGACCTGGCGCAGCATCGCGGCGGACTCCTCCTTCGCACCGCGCGAGCGGTCCAAGTCGCGGCTGGCCATCGTGCTGACCGTCTCGCGGACCTTGTGGATGGCCTCCTTCGAGTTGTAGGCCAGCTTCCGGATCTGCTCGTTGAAGGCCGTGCTGCGCTCCGAGAGGTTGCGCACCTCGTCCGCCACCACCGCGAAACCGCGGCCGGCCTCGCCGGCGCGGGCGGCCTCGATCGCGGCGTTGAGCGCCAGCAGGTTGGTCTGGTCGGCGATCGACTTGACGTCCTCCAACAGGGCGAAGATGCCGTCGAGGTGCTGGGCCATCAGGTCGATCTGCGCGACCGTGGCCGTGCTCTGGCCGCTGACTTCCTCCAGCGCCTCGACGAGCTGGCTCATCTGCGAGGCGGCCTGGTGCGCGAAGCGCTGCACGTCGACGCCGCCGCCGTCGCTGCGGTCGACGATGCGCGCCACCGCGCCAGACTGCTCCTTCGATCGGCGCATCATCGAATCGAAGCTGATGCCGAGCTTGGCGACGGCCTCGCGGATCAGCTCGCGCGTGCGGTTCACCTCGCCGCGCGTGCCCTCGATCTCGTTGGAGACGAAGCTGCGCAGTTCGGAGAGCAGGGCACGCTCCTCGGCGATCATCCGGGAGGCCGACTTGCTACGGCCGCCGGTGCTCGCCATCCAGAAGGCCGCGGCGATCCACGCGCCGAGGGCGACGAGCAGCAGGGCCCACTCCACGGGCGCCGGGGCCCCGAGCCCCTTGGCGACGACCAGGATCAGGGACAGCGCGAGCGGCGCGGCGACGAAGGTCAGGAGGCGCTGGATCATGGCGGATTCCTTGGGTCTCTCCCCGGCGGTAACGGCCCCGGGCGGCGGTTCTTGATGGCGGGACGCGTCGTCGACAAATCGACGGGCCCCGCGAGGGACCCGTGCAAGCCGCGTGCCGTCAGGCGGTGCGCGCCAGTTCCAGCAGCCGCCCGGCCACCTGCGGCAATGGCAGGACCTCGTCGGCGGCGCCGAGCCGGTACGCGGTGCCCGGCATGCCCCAGACCACGCTGGTGGCCTCGTCCTGCACCAGGGTGCGGATGCCCGCTTGGCGCAGCGCGAGCAGTTCGCGGCTGCCGTCGTCGCCCATGCCGGTGAGCAAGGCGGCGACGCAGTTGGTGCCCGCGGCCTTCAGCACGGAGTTGAACATCACGCCCACCGACGGCTTGTGGCGGTTCACCGGCTCGGTGTCGATCACCCGGCAGCGCCAGCGGGCGCCATCGCGGACGACCTCGAGGTGCTTGCCGCCCGGCGCGACGTAGGCATGGCCGGCGAGGATGGGCGCGCCGTCCTCGGCCTGCATCACCACCATCGCCGAATGCCGGTTGAGGCGCTCGGCGAAGGGCCGGCTGAACTCGGCCGGGATGTGCTGGGTGATGACCGTGGCGGGGGCGTCGGCCGGCATCATCTCCAGCACCACGCGCCACGCCTCGGTGCCGCCGGCGGAGGCACCGAGCGCGATCAGTTTGTCGGTGGGGCGGAAGGCCATCGCGGTGGCGGGCTCGGCGGCCGCCGCGGGCTTGTCGACCGGCCGCGCGGGCATGGCGATGATTCTCGCCTTGGCCGCCATCTTCACCTTTTCGCAGAGGACCGGGCCGTAGGCCGTCAGCCCCTTGGCGACGTCGAGCTTGGGCTTGGTGACGAAGTCGATCGCACCGAGCTCCAGGGCCTTCAGCGTGACGTCGGCACCGGCCTCGGTGAGGCTGGACACCATCACCACCGGCATCGGGTAGAGCCGCATCAGGTTGGCGAGGAACTGCAGGCCGTCCATGCGCGGCATCTCGACGTCGAGCGTCAGGACGTCCGGCTTGAGCTGCTTGATCTTTTCGCGGGCGATCAGTGGATCAGGCGCCGCGCCGACGACCTCGATCTCGGGGTCCTTCGCGAGGATTTCGGTGAGCAGCTGCCGCACGAGGGCGGAGTCGTCGATGATCAGGACCTTGATGGGCATCAGAACAGCTCCACGGAGCCGGCGATCGGCGCTTGCCGCAACCGCTCCTTGTAGGCCACTTCCTCTGCGGCCACCGCATCGTCATGGGCATGCGGCAGCAGCTTGACCATGGCTTTGCCGGTGGTCGGGAAGTAGCAGATCTTCCGGGGATGGATGCCCCCGAGGTCCTTGGCGAGAACGGTGATCTTCTCGTCGCGGAGGAACTCGGAGACGAACTG
>JAJTHD010000264.1 GCA_021297925.1 Lysobacteraceae bacterium | reverse complement strand
GGTGCGGCGTCGGGTCGGGGGTAGGGCGGGGATCACGTCGTCGAGGGGTCGTCGGGGAGGAAGTCGAGGGCGTCGGTGGCGTCGAGGCCGAGGCCCGGCGCGGCGTGGAAGGTGACGGCGGGGCCGTCGAAGCGGGCGTTGCCGCGCAGCGGATCGTGCGTGGCCAGCGCGGGCGGGTCGAGGTCGACGCGGTCGATCCCCAGGGCCGCCGCGAAGTGTGCCGCAGCGGCGACGCCGATCGGCGACTCGAGCATGCAGCCGACCATCAGGCCGAGCCCCCCCTCCCGCGCGAGGTCGGCGATCCGCGCGGCGGGGCGCAGGCCGCCGGCCTTCATCAGCTTGAGGTTGATCAGGTCGGCGGCGCCCGCGTCGATGACGCGCTTCGCGTCGGCGGGCGAGAACACGCATTCGTCGGCGAGCAGCGGTGTGGCGATGCGGGCGCGGATCCACGCCATGCCGTCGAGGTCGTCGGCGGGGACCGGTTGCTCCACCAGCTCGAAGACGCGCCCTTCGTCCTCGAGCGTGGCCAGCGTGCGCACCGTGGCGTCGGCGGTCCAGCCCTGGTTGACGTCGATGCGCAGCGACGCGCGCCCGGCGACGGCGGCGTGCAGCGCGCGCAGGCGAACGAGGTCCTCCGCCGGATCGGTGCCCACCTTCAGCTTCAGCGCACGGAAGCCGCGCGCCAGCGCGGCCTCGGCGTCCGCCACCATCGCGGCGGTCGGACCCGCGCTGATCGTGAGGTCGCTGGCGAGCGGGGCGGGCACCGCCTCGGCGGACCCGAGCAGGGCCGCCAGCGGCAGGGCGCGGCGACGCGCCTCGAGGTCGTGCAGCGCGATCTCGATGGCGGCCTTGGCACTCGGGTTGCCCACCATGGCCGAGGCCACGCGCGCACTGAGGGCCTCCAGGCCGTCCTCGAGGTCCGCGCCGAGGATCGCGGGCAGCAGGTGGCCGCGCCAGGCGGCGACGAGGCTGCCGTGCGTCTCGCCGGTGATCCGCGCGGTGGCGGCCGCGCTGCCCCAGCCGACCAGGCCGGCGTCGGTGACGAGCAGCAGCACGCGGTCGTCGATCGCGTCGACGCGGCGCAGCGCAGTCACAAAGGGCGTCCGCAGTGGGATGTGCAGTCGCGCGATGCGGGCGCCGACGATTTTCACGGGGCGGCCTCGGGCTCTGGCGGCAGCACCTGCTGGATCGCCGTCAGCACGTCGATGTAGGGCCGGCCGTCGCTGGTGTGCAGCGGGAGCAGGGGCGTGACCGCCACGCCGTTGATCGCCACTTCGGCGAGCCCACCCCGGCCATCGGGCACCTGGGTGCGGTGCACGTCGTGGATCACCCAGGGCCCGTCCGCGTCGTGGCCGACGACCATCACGACGTGGCCAGGCAGGTACACGAGGTCGCCCGGCGCGAGGCGTCGCAGCAGGGCAAGGCGCGCGTCGCGCGGCAGATCCGCCGCGATCGCGGTGCGCGAGAAGGCCGGGCTGCCGGCCTGGTCGCGGGTGTTCCGCGGCAGCCACAGGCCGACGCTGCGGTACACCTCGGACACGAAGCCCGAGCAGTCGCGGCCGTCGAGGCCGTGGCCCCAGCCGTAGCGCTCGCCGAGGAAGCGGAAGGCCTGCCGCAGCACGTTCGCGCGGCTCGCCGGCAGCGGACCGTCATGGCTGGCCTCGCTGCGCGGCAGCAGGGCGGGGGCGATGGCCAGCCGACCGGTCGAGGTGCGGACCGGCAGCTCGACGACCGGATTCCCCATCGCGGCCTGCCCGTTCACCACGAGGGCCGGATCGACGCCGCGCCGCTCGGGCAGCGTCGTGCCCATGTCGAGCACGAGGCCCGACAGCACCGGCGCGTCGGGGCTGGTCGCCAGCCGGGCCTCGGCCGCGGCGACCACGCGCGTGGCGCGGGCGGCGTAGCCGAGCACCGTCGCGCGGGGGGCGTGGGCCAATGCGTCGTCGCGGACCCAGGCGACGTAGGTGGCCGCCTGCACGAAGCGCCAGCGGCCGTCGGCGCTGGCGTGCAGCACGGCCACCGGCGTGCCCGGGAACAGCGCCGATTCCTGCAGGCGGTCGAGGTCGCGCTCGATCGGATCGCTGAAGATCGCCTCGTCGGTCGGGAAGGTGCGCAGGGCGACGCGTCGCGTGACCAGCGCCCAGCCGAGGGCCTGCGATCGGCCGGCGAGCACGGCGAGGTCGAGGGCGGCCGTCCATCGGGCGATGTCGCCCGGCGTCACGGCGCGGCCGTCGGCGAACCAGCGCGGGGATCTCGGCGGCCGCGACAGCGCCTCGATGCGCGTCGCGATGGCGTCGCCGGGCAGGGTGTCGGGCAGGGTGTCGAGCCGCACGAGGGCGGGGTCCTGCGCGAACAGGCGGGCGTTCGTGGCGGTGACGCCGTCGCGGTCGAGCACGATGCGATCGGCTCCGGGCCAGCGCGCGATCCACCATCCGGCGTCCTGGCGCTGGATGAGGTCGGGTGGCGCCAGCACGGCGGCGGCGGAGACCGCGCCGGCCATCGACAGCAGCAGTGCCGGCAGGAGTCCGATGGCGCCGTGGCGCCGGCCGGCATGGCGGTGTCGGCGAGGGCCGGGGGGAGGCGGGGCCACCAGGGCCGCGGGCGACTCGGGCATGGCGGCAGCATAAGCCATCGTCTTCGGCGCCTGTCGCGCCGCAGCATGCGGGGAGGGGGGATCCCGCCTATGCTCGGGCCGAATGGGCGCGGCAGGGAGCTGACGATGGTGCGAACCGGCGGGGGTTCGGCGGCGAAGAGGATCGGCCTCCAGGTGGAGATCGACGCCCTCCGGCTCCTCTACCGCCAGGCGCGTCCTGCCGCGGCGATGAGCGTCCTCCTCGGCGTCCTGTACACGTGGCTGATGTGGCCGCGGGCCGACCCGTCGATGCTGGCGGTCTGGTTCGCCCTCCTGCTGGTCGCCGCGCTCGTCCGTGCCGTCCTCTTCCTGCGCTGGTGGCATCGGCGCCCCTCGGGCGTATCGATCCTGCGGTGGCGCCGGTCCTTCCACTGGGCCGCGGTGGCCGGCGCCGCGGTTTGGGGGCTCGGGCCGGTCGCCGTGGTGCCGCCCGAGGACATCGTGGCCAAGGCCCTGACCGCCGCCATGCTGGTCGGTCTCGCCGGCGGGGCCGTCGCCACCTACGCGGCCTCGCACGGGCTGACCGTCGCGGTGGTGATCCTCCTGCTGGTGCCGATGATCGTCGCCCTGCTCCGCCACGGTGGCGACATGGAGTACGGCCTCGCGGCGCTGATGGCGGCCTTCCTGATGGGGGCCCGCTCCGTCCGTGTCCATTCCAGCGCGCTCGCGCAGGCCTTCCGGCTGCGGCACGAACTCCAGCACGCCAACGTCAAGGCCGAGCGCAGCGCGAACACCGATGCCCTGACCGGCATCGCGAACCGCCGCGCCTTCCTCCAAAGGGCCGAGTCCTTGTCCGACGAGTGCCGCCGGCTCCAGCAGCCGGTCGCCGTCCTGATCATCGATGTCGACCATTTCAAGGCGATCAACGACCGTTTCGGCCATGCGGCCGGCGACGTGGTCCTGCGCGAGGTGGCCTTGCGCATCGAGGCGGCCTGCCGCCGTTCGGACTTCGTCGGCCGGATCGGCGGCGAGGAGTTCGCGGTCCTGCTGCCGAACACGCGGATCGACGAGGCCCGGCACCTTGCGGAACGGATCCGGGGATCGGTCGGCCACGCCCCGTTGAACTGGGACGATTACCCGGTGGCCTTGACGCTCAGCCTCGGGGTGGCCGAGGGCGACGGTCCGCTCCGCGACCTGATGCGCCGCGCCGATGCGGCGCTCTACGGGGCGAAGGCGGCAGGTCGCGATCGCGTCGCCGTCGGTTGAGCCTTGCCTCGACATTCACGGCAGCGCGGGCACGGTCACGCCGTCTTGATCCCGCCTCCCTGCCGTGATGACGACCACTCCGCCTTCCCGCATCGAGCGCATCGCCCGCGCCATCCCCGACCCCGTCCTGCTGTTCATCGCCTTCTACGGGCTGGCGCTGGTCGCCGCCGTGCTGCTGGGCGGCACCACCTTCGCCACGCAGGGCCCGAACGGGGCGGTGGAGCAGAGCATCAAGCCGATGCTCGCCACCGAACACGTCCGCTGGATCTTCGACAACGCGCTGCTCGCCAACTGGCTGGGGTTCGGCAATGGTGTGCTGGGCGTCATCCTCATCGTGACCTTGGCCATCGGCGTGGCGGAACACGCCGGCCTGCTCGGCGCGCTGATCAAGAAGGCCGGCCGGCAGGTGCCCATGCGCTGGATGCCCCTGCTGCTGGTCTTCCTCGGCATCATGAGCTCGCTGGCCACCGATGCCGGCTACCTCGTGCTGATCCCGCTGGCCGGCCTGCTCTACGCCGCGCTCGGGCAGAACCCGCTGATCGGCATGGCGGCGGCCTTCGCCGGGGTGTCGGCAGGCTTCAGCGCCAACCTGATCCCGGCGACGCCGCCGGACGTCATCGTGGGCCTCAACGCCAAGACCTTCGCCGAGGCGCAGGGCGTGCCCTTCGCCACCGCCGACGGCACGCCGCTGAACGCGGCGACGATGAACTACTTCTTCATGGTGGCGTCGACTTTCCTGCTGGCCATCGTCGGGGCGTGGGTGACCACGCGCTTCGTCGCGCCCAAGCTGGCCACCCAGCCGTGGACGCGCCCCGCCGACCTCGACCTCGGCGAGTTCACCCTGACGGAGGCCGAACGCCGCGGCCTGCGCGCCGCCGCGTGGACGACGCCGGTGGCGCTGCTGGTGATCTACGGCTTCGCCGTCGGCCCGCTGGCCTCGTTCACCGGGCCCGACGGCCGCGAGGTCCACCCCTTCCTCAACAACGTGATCCTGCTGATCTCGTTCTACTTCGTCGCCGTGGGCATGGCCTTCGGCTTCGCCAGCGGGAAGTTCACGACGCTCGCCGACGTGGTCGAGGCGATGACCAAGCAGGCCAACACCACCGGCTACATCCTGGTGCTGACCTTCTTCTCGTACAACTTCCTCGGCCTGCTGACCTACAGCGGCCTCGGGGCCTACATCACCTACCTCGGCGCGCAGGGCCTGCTCGGCCTCGGGCTCGCCGACCACCCGGTGCTGCTGCTGGTCGGCTTCATCCTCACCACCACGCTGATCAACCTGTTCGTCGGCGGCCTGACCTCGAAGTGGCTGCTGCTCGGGCCGATCTTCGTGCCGATGCTCTACCAGGTGAACCCGCAGATGACGCCGGACCTGGTCTCGGCGGCCTACCGCGTGGCCGATTCCTCCACGAACATCGTGACGCCGATGATGGCCTACGCCGGCATCATCCTCGCCTTCATGCGTCGCTACCGGCCCGACCTCACCATCGGCGACATGATCCTGATGATGGTGCCGTATTCGGCCTGTTTCCTCGTGAGCTGGACCGCCCTGTTGCTCGCGTTCTTCCTGTTCGGCATCCCGCTCGGCTTCTGACCGTCGTCCCCGCCACCCTCTTCTCCGTTCGATCGCTGGAGTTCCGATGAACCGCACCCTCCTTGCCCTCGCGCTGCTGGCGGCCGCCTCGCCGCTGGCCGCGCAGTCCCCGTCCACGCCCGCCGCCGCGTCCGGCAAGCAGCCCTTCACCGTCGAGCGCAGCTGGCAGATCCAGCGCATCGGCAATCCGACGATCTCGCCGGACGGCGCGCGCATCGTCGCCCCGGTCACCCGCTTCGAGATGAAGGAGGACCGCGGCTACACCGACCTGTGGATCTGGAACCGCGACGGCAGCGGCCAGCGCGCCTTCACGACGCATGCCGCCGGCGACTCGGCGCCGGTGTTCAGCCCGGACGGCCGCTTCATCGCCTTCACCTCGCAGCGCGAGGACGACAAGGCGCCGCAGCTCTACGTGATCAGCGTCGACGGTGGCGAAGCGCGCCGGCTGACCACGCTGGCCACCGGCGTGCAGAGCCCGAAGTGGTTCCCGGACGGGTCGCGCATCGCCTTCGTTTCGCGCGTGTTCGACGACCTGCCGCTGGCCGAGCAGGGCAAGCGCCTCGAGGAGCGCGCGGCGAGCAAGATGACCGCCCGCGTCTGGGACGGTGCCCCGGTCACCGCGTGGGACCAGTACCTCGACGAGCGCGAGTTCCACGTCTTCGCCGTGCCCGCCCAGGGTGGCGACGTGCAGGCCTTGACCCAGCCCACCGGCCTCGAGCTGCCGCGCGCGGCGGTGCAGGGCACCGACAGCCTGTTCGCGATCGCGCCCGATGGCCGCGAGCTGGCCTTCGTCGCGGATTCGGACCCGGCGCGGAACGTCGTCAACAACGACGTGTTCACCGTGGCCCTCGGCGCGAAGGATGCGAAGAACCACACGGAAGCCAACAAGGCGAACGACGGCAACCCGCTCTACAGCCCGGATGGCCGCTACCTGAGCTTCGTGCAGCAGCGCATCAAGGGCTTCTACGCCGACAAGGGCCGGCTGATGCTGATGGACCGCCGCGGCGGGGGCATCACCGAGCAGTTCACCACGTGGGACCGCAGCGCCGACGGCCTGGTGTGGGGCAACGACAGCCGCCGCCTGTGGGGCGCCATCGATGACGCCGGCACCGTGCGCGTCTACGAGCTGCCGCTCAACGGCACGCCACGCGCCGTCACCGGCCAGCCCTCGGTCGGCGGCCTCGCGCTGGCGAAGGACGGCACGCTGGTCGGCCTGCGGCAGACCTTCGTCGAGCCGCCCACGCTGGTGCGCATCAACCCACGCAACGGCGAGACGACGAAGCTCTCGACGATCAACGACGAGCTGCTGGCCAACACCGATTTCGGCACCTACGAGTCGGTGACCTACACCGGTGCGAACGGCCAGCCGATCCAGATGTGGGTGAACTACCCGCCGGGCTTCGACAAGAGCAGGAAGTACCCGTTCTTCATGCTGATCCATGGCGGTCCGCACAACGCGATCACCAACGGCATGAGCTTCCGCTGGAACGCCCAGGTGTTCGGCAGCTGGGGCTACGTCACCGCGTGGCCGAACTTCCACGGCAGCTCGGGCTTTGGCCAGGCCTTCACGGATTCGATCAACCCGAACTGGGCCGACAAGCCCTATGAGGACGTGATCAAGGCCGCCGAGTGGTTCAAGGCCCAGCCGTGGATCGACGACACCCGCATGGTCGCTGGCGGCGGCAGCTACGGCGGCTACCTGACATCGATCATCCTCGGCCGCGAGCACCCGTTCCGCGCCCTCGTCGCGCACGCCAAGGTCTACAACCTGTACACGCAGTACGCCGCCGACTTCGCCGTCGAGATGCCGCGCTTCGGCGGCTTCTGGGAGCCGGACAACCGCGAGATGATCGCGAGGACCTCGCCGCACTACCACGCCGCGAACTTCAAGGCGCCGACGCTGGTCATCCACGGCCAGCTCGACTACCGCGTGCCGGTGAACCACGGTCAGGAGCTGTACCAGACGCTGCTGATGAAGGGCGTGCCGACCCGCTACGTGTACTTCCCGAACGAGAACCACTGGATCCTGAAGCCGCAGAACTCGGTGTTCTGGTACCAGCAGGTCCAGAAGTGGTTCGAGGAGCACAACGCGCCGAAGGCGGACTGACGCCCAAGGCTTGCCGACTCGGGGGAGGGGCAGGAGGACCCGCGGGCACGATGCGCCCGCGGGTTCTTTTTTCCCCGCCGCTCGTGCAGGCTGCGGCGCGTGGACGCCATCGACTCCCGCCTCGAGACGCTCGCCGACCGCCGCCTCGATGCCCTGGCCGAGGCGAGGGCCCTGCCGTCCGCGCTGCGCGACGCGCTGCGGCCGCTGGCGACGGCCAGCGACTTCGCCATCGAGACGCTGGTGCGACGGCCCGCGCTCGTCGACGCCCGTCACGCGATGGTCCCGCCGCCGGCGCTCGATCCCGCCGACCCGGAAGGCGCGATGGCTGCGCTGCGCCGCTGGCGCGCCGCCGCGTCCACGGTCCTCGTCGCGCGCGACGTCGACGGTCTCGATGCCGTTGATGCGACGCTGGCCGGCAGCACTCGCATCGCCGAGCACGCCCTCCACCTCGGCCTCGCGCAGGCCGAGGCCGAACTCGCCCCGCGCTTTGGCCGCGTGCGCGACGCCGAAGGCCGCGAGCAGCGCCTCGTGGTCTTCGCGCTGGGCAAGCTCGGTGGCGGCGAACTGAACTTCAGCTCGGACGTGGACCTCGTCTACGCCTATGCGCGCGGCGGCGCGAGCGACGGCCCGCGCGTCCTCGACGCCGAGCCCTATTTCGTCCGGGTCGGTCAGCGGCTGGCGCAACTGCTCGGCGACGTCACTGCCGACGGCTTCAGCCATCGCGTCGACCTGCGCCTGCGACCCTTCGGCGACAGCGGCCGGCTGGCCCTGAGCTTCGACGCGATGGAGGCCTACTTCCAGCGCGACGGACGCGATTGGGAACGCTACGCCTGGCTGAAGGCGCGGCCGGTCGCCGGCGATCTCGCCGCCGGCGACCGCATGGTCGAGGCCCTGCGGCCCTTCGTCTACCGGCGCTACCTCGACTTCACCGCGCTGGACGCGCTGCGCGAGATGAAGGCAATGATCGAGGCGGAGGTCGCGCGCCGTGACATGGCCGACGACCTCAAGCGCGGCCCGGGTGGCATCCGCGAGGTCGAGTTCCTCGTGCAGGCCTTGCAGCTGATCCGCGGGGGGCGCGAGCCGGCGCTGCGCCGGCGCGGCCTGCTGCCGGCGCTGTCGGCGCTTGCCGCCGCGGGGCATCTGCCCGAGGCCACGGCGCAGCGGCTCGCGGAGGCCTACCGCTTCCTGCGCCGTGTCGAGAATCGCGTGCAGATGCTGCGCGACGCGCAGACCTACGCCCTGCCGGACGACCCGCTCGACCGTCTGCGGATCGCTCGTGGCCTTGCCTACGCCGACGCCGCGGGCCTCGAGGCCGCCTTGCAGGCGCATCGCGACGTCGTGTCGGCCGAGTTCGCCGCCGTGCTCGGCGGGCCTCGCCGGGGCGGGCCCGAGCCGGCGGTCGAGCCGCTGGCTGCCTACTGGGCGGCCTTGCCGGACGCCGGAGAGCCCGCGGTCCTCGCCGCCGCGGGCTTCGCGGACGCGGGCGCCGCCGACGAGGCCCTGCGCCGCCTCGCCGGTTCCGCCCTGCGCCGCGGCCTGTCGCCGCGGGCCGCGGCCTGGTTCGACCGGATCGTCCCGCTGCTGCTGGCGCAGGCGGCGGCCTCCACCGCGCCCGACGCGAGCCTGATGCGCGGCATCGCGCTGCTCACCGCGATCGGCCGGCGCAGCAGCTACTTCGCCCTGCTGGCCGAGCAGCCCGCCGCGCTGGAACGCCTGGCGCAGGTCTGCGCCGGCAGCGCCCTGCTGGCCGAGCGCCTGACCGAGCACCCGCTGCTGCTGGACGAGTTGCTCGACGTCCGCGCGGCGGGCCCGCTGCCCGATGCGCAGGCCGTCGTCCGGGACCGGGCGGTCGGCCTCGTCGCGTCCGACGATGCCGAGGCCGCGCTGCTCGCGCTCAACGAGCGCCGGCACAGCCTCGCCTTCCGCATCGGCTTGGCCTGGCGGGCCGGGCGCCTCGACGCGATCGGGGCGACGCGCGCGCTGGCGGCGGTGGCCGAAGGGGTGGTCGGCGTCGCCCTCGGGCTGGCGGAGCGCGAGGTCGCGCGGGCCCACGGCCGCATCGCCGGCGGCGGCTTCGCCGTGCTCGGCTACGGCAGCATCGGCGCCGAGGAACTCGGCTTCGCCTCCGACCTCGACCTCGTCTTCGTGCACGGCGCCGACCCGCAGGCCGTCTCCGACGGGCCGCGGCCGCTGGACGCCGGTCGCTACTACCTGCGCGTCGCACAGAAGTTCGTGGCCCTGCTCGACACCGCCACGCCGGCCGGCAAGCTCTACGACGTGGACGCGCGCCTGCGCCCGGCCGGCGCCAAGGGCCTGCTGGTCGTCGGCGCGGCCGGGTTCGCCCAGTACCAGCACGAGCGCGCCTGGACCTGGGAGCACCAGGCCCTCGTGCGGATGCGGCCGCTGGCCGGCGAACCGTCGCTGCTCGCCGCGCTCGGGGCGCTGCGCGAGGCCGTCCTCGCGCGCCCGCGCGACCCGGCGACGCTGGCCCGCGAGGTCGCGGACATGCGCGAGCGGATGCGCCGCGAGCTGGACCGGTCGGACGAGGGCCACCTCGACCTGAAGCAGGGTCGCGGCGGCCTCGTGGACCTCGAGTTCCTGCTGCAGCACGCGGTGCTGCGCGAGGCCGGGCGCGTGCCGGCGCTGCTTTCCCCGCGTCATAGCGACGACCTGCTGGCCGCGCTGGGCGACGCCGGCCTCTGGCCGATCGACACCGTGCGCGCGCTGCGCGACGCGCATGCGCGCCTCGTCGAGGCTTCGCTGGCCTGCACGCTGGACCGCCGTCCGCGCCGTGCCCGGCGCGGCGATCCTCAGCTGGAGGCGGCCTGCGCGGCGGTGGCTTCCGCCTGGTCGACGCTGGGCCCGGGCGCCTGAAGGCCGAGGCGCGCGGCGACCGCCGCCGCGGCGACGCGCGTTTCGTCCCACGGCCGGACCGGCCACGGCGAGAGGTCGGGTCCCAGCGGCCGGGCGCGGCCGCTGGCCAGCGCGTGGTCGACAAGGACTCGCACGCGGCCCCCTGCAAGTCCCGGGAAGGCGATCCACATCGGCGTCGGCGTCGCCGCCGCTTCGCTGACCAGGTTCGCGGAGTCCGGCGTCACCACCAGCCGGTCCGCCCAGGCCAGCCAGCCGTCGAAGGGGTTCGGCCCGTCCGCGTCGCCCGTCCAGACCGTCGCGATGCCCGCGAGTCGGGCGGCGAGCCGCCGGGCCATCGACCTCGGCGTGCGGCGCGAGGTCGCGACCCAGAGGGTGCCGCCGTCTCGGCGCCGGACGGCGGCGAGCACGTCGATGGCGCTCTCCAGCGCCTGCCGGTCCCAGTCGCTGGCCGCGGTCGGCGCTCCGACGAAGAACGCGATCCGCGGTCCCGGCGCATCGCGACGGGCCGGGGCCGCGGCGCGGGCGTCCGCGATCCAGTCCGGCCCGACCGGGTTCAGGCTGCCGTGCAGCGACACGACATTCGGTCCGGCGAGACGATCGTGGTGCGGGGCGACGACCACGTCCCAGTGACGGGTCGGCAGGCGGGGGTCGAGGATCTGCACCACGCGACTGCCCCGGGCCCGCAACACGCGGGTCGCGAGGGCGGCCTGCCGGCCGCAGCCGATCGCGAGCGGCGGTGGGGCGGCGAGCGCGTCGGCGAAGCCGGGTCCGAAGGCGGAGGCCACGCCTGGCAGCGCCCGCGGCGCGGCCCACGACCAGGGCCAGCGCGTCGCCAGCACCCGTTCCCGGCCGTCGACGCCGAGCGCTTGCGCCAGCGCCAGCACCTGTCGCCGGTTGCCGGCGGCACCGTCGTGGATCAGCAGGGCAGGGGTCGGATCGGCGTCCATGGTCGCAGTGTAGGGGGCCGTCGTTGCCGGGCCTACAACGACGTGTTGCGCCGCGGGGCGTGGCGCCGCCCGGGTCCGCCCCGATACTGGCGCCCGTTCCCCCTCGACCGGAGTTCCCGATGCCCCACGCCCTCGACGCCGCCGCCC
>JAJTHD010000182.1 GCA_021297925.1 Lysobacteraceae bacterium | reverse complement strand
CGGCGTGCAGGTGAAGTTCGCCATCCATCCGGTCGCGGGCCGCATGCCCGGCCACATGAACGTGCTGCTCGCCGAAGCCGGCGTGCCCTACGACATCATCGCCGACATGGATGACATCAACCCGGAGTTCCCGATCACCGACGTGGCGCTGGTGATCGGTGCCAACGACGTGGTGAACCCGGTGGCCAAGACCGACCCGGCCTCGCCGATCTACGGCATGCCGATCCTCGACGTCTCGCTGGCGCGCAACGTGATCGTCGTGAAGCGCGGCAAGGGCACCGGCTTCGCCGGCATCGAGAACGCCCTGTTCTACGCCGACAACGCGCGGATGCTTTACGGCGATGCGAGCGGTGCGATCGCCAAGCTGATCGGGGGCATGAAGGAACTGGACGGCGGCGGCCACTGAGCCGCCCCGCGAGCCCGGACCCGCGGCCCTCCTCCGCTCGGCTAAAATAGGGTGGTTCCGGTCCTCTTTCCGTCCCCGATGTACAGCCGCTCCAGCGAACCCGTCAGTTTCTCGCGCGACTGCGCGGCCGTTCTCGTCCCGCAGGGCGAGCGCGTGACCCTGCCGGCAGGCAGCGTCGGCTACATCACCCAGGCGCTCGGGGGGTCGTTCACGGTGTTCGTGGAAGGCAACCTGTTCCGCATTGCCGGCGAGGATGCGGACGCCATCGGGAAGGAGGCGCCGGAAGCCCTCGCGCTCGCCGAGGACGCGGGCGACGACGAGGTCGAGAGGCTGGTATGGGAGCAGCTCCGCACCTGCTTCGACCCGGAGATCCCGGTGAACATCGTCGAGCTCGGGCTGGTCTACACCGTCGAGCTCGGCCGTCGCGACGACGGCGGGCGCAAGGTCGACGTGCGGATGACCCTGACCGCGCCGGCGTGTGGGATGGGCGACATCCTCGTGGACGACGTCCGCAGCAAGCTCGAGCGCGTCCCCACCATCGCCGAGGCGGACGTCGAGCTGGTCTTCGATCCGCCGTGGAACCAGTCGATGATGTCCGAGGCGGCGAAGCTCGAGACCGGCATGCTCTGAGGCCGTAACTCAGAGCCAGCGGGCCTTCTTCAGGAGCCGGTAGAGCAGGCCCGCGGCGACCACGACGACTCCGACGAGCACGGCATAGCTGTACCGCCCGTGCAGCTCCGGCATGTGGGTGAAGTTCATGCCGTACCAGCTGGCGATCAGCGTCGGCACGGCGAGCAGCGCCGCCCATCCGGCCAGCCGCTTCACGACCTCGCCCTGTCGCGCGGCCACCAGCGACAGGTTCACCGATAGCGCAGCGCCGAGCATCTCGCGCATCGTGTCGATCGCCTCGTTGACCCGCAGCACGTGGTCGACCACGTCGCGCAGGTAGGGGTGGACCACCTCGTCGACCATCGATGGGTGTCCACGCTGCATCTGGCCGAGCATGTCCGCCAGCGGCGACACGGACAGGCGCAAGCGGGTGAGGTCCCGTTTCAGGTCGTAGAGCCGGCGTACGGTCTCTGCGTTGAACTCGCCGTCGAACAGGTCGCGTTCGAGCACGTCGAGTTCCGCCCGGTACTGCTCGACGATCGGGAAGTAGTTGTCGACGGCATAGTCGAGCACGGCGTACAGGCCGAACCCGGCCCCCCCGGCCTGCAGCAGGTCCGGGTGCTGCTCGCAGCGCTCGCGGGCGGTGGCGTAGGGCAGGGAGGCGCCATGGCGGACGGTGACGAGGTAGCGCGGGCCGAGGAAGACATGGGTTTCGCCCAGGGCGATCCGGCACTGGTCGGCCTGCGCGGTGTGCAGCACGAGGAACACCGCATCGCCATAGGCCTCGAGCTTGGGGCGCTGGTGGGCCTTCAGCGCGTCTTCGACGGCCAGCGGGTGCAGGCCGAACTCCTCCTGCAGGGTCCGCAGCAGGTCCGCATCCGGTTCGTACAGGCCGACCCAGACGAAGCTCCCGTCCGGCACGGCCAGGACGTCGCTGATCGCCTCCAGCGGGATGTCGCCGACCTTTCGGCCGTCGCGGTAGTGCACGCAGGCGCGCACCATCGCGGCGCGGTCGGCGGGGCGGGTGGGCAAGGGCAGGCTCATGCGCGGATCATCGATCCGCGCGCACCGTACCGGCAAGGCGTCGGAAGTGGCGGGCCAGCGCCCAGTGCAGGGGCAGCAGCAGGAAGACCCATTCGACGTTCTGCTGCTTCATGAAGGGCATCAGCTTCAGGAAGGCGCCCGTCGCGGCCGAGACCAGGACCAGCAGCAGCACGATCTCGAACATCCGGCCCGGATCGCGCCCACGGGCCGCGCGCCAGGCCCCCGGCAGCAGCAGGAGGGCCAAGGGCGACAGGAGGAAGAGGTTCTCGTTCGCCCACGCGAAGGTGTGGCCGCTGCCCGCCCACAGGAAGGCCAGCACCACGCCGCCCATCCCGGCCAGCAGCCAGAAGCCGCCCGCTAACCCGGCGACGAGGCGCGGCGCCCGGCGTCCTATTGCCAGCAGTCCGATCGCCAGCGCGGCACCCAGCAGCATCGCCTCGATCCGCCACTGCGGCAGTTCCTCCGGCGGCAGCGCCAAGCGATGGGGCAGGATCTCCGCCTCCGAAAGGACCAGTGGGCGGCCATCCGCGCGGCGCACGGTGCGCAGGGATTCCGCGAGCCGCATGGGGATGAAGGCTTCGTCCCAGCGGGACAAGGGCCGGTCCGCGCTCGCGGACAGCCCGAGGTGGAAGCCGACGGCCATCCAAGGCGCCGGCCACGCGAGGCGCACGGCTTCCAGCCGGTACGTGTTGCCCACCGAACTCGCCGTCAGGGGTCGGTGCAGCAGCCCGTCGGTCGCGGCGTCGAGGGCGTCGCGGACCCGGGTCGAGCAGTTGTCCGTGAAATAGCGGTAGTCGTAGACGGCGTTCTCCGGCCGGGCGTTGGCCTCTAGGCGCGCGGCGAGGGCGGCGGCCTCCGCGGGCGCCAGGTCCAGCCACTGGACGGAGACGCCGCGTCCGTTCCGGCGGTATTGTTCGAGATCAAGCGACATCGGCAGCGCCACCAGCCGGTAGCGCATCGTCCCGGCGACGAAACGCGACAGGAAATCCGGCTCCTCGGGGTCGAAGTAGCCGAAGTTGTAGCTCGTCGGCTCGGTCCCGTCGCCGCGGTCCACGAGCAGGGCGTTGTGGCCGAAGCGCTCGAAGAACACCTCGCCCGGCTGCATCGTCAGTACGCCGATCCGCGGGGCCGCGTCCGCCGCGGTCGCGGCCAGCAGCAGCGCGAGCAGCAGGCAGCCGGCGGCCCACAGGCCCAGCCAGCCGGTGCCGTAGGCCCAGCCGAGCAGCGCCGCGCG
>JAJTHD010000191.1 GCA_021297925.1 Lysobacteraceae bacterium | reverse complement strand
CGGTCGACGTCGACCCGGCCATTCGCGACCCGCAGGTCGAGGGCGAAGGCCGCTCCGCCGGACGGAGCGACGAGATACACCGGAGCGACCAGCACTTCCCCGCCGGTCCAGCGGCCTTCGATGCGGAATCGCGAACCGTGGGCCGTGCGGGGCATCGCAAGGCGCAACCGGCCCGCGACGCCCGCAGCGGCCGTCAGGCCGTCCGGACTGTCGAAGGCAAGGCCGGACAGGCGAAGGTCGGTCGACAGGGGCGTCGCCCCGTCCGGGTCGATGTGGACCGCGCCTGTCGCGGTCCCCTCCGCCGGCGACATCCCGAGGGTCCGGCGCCAGAATGCGTCGAGCCATCGCAGGGGAATCCGGGCGAGGTCGACCCCCCAGCCGGCCTCCCCGGCGCTGAGCACCAGGCCGGCATTCCGACCGTCCCACCGGCCCACGGGGCGATCGCCGAGATCGATCGCGAGCCGGCCCGCAGCCCGGCCGCCAAGGGACAGGGGGCCTTCGCAGGACGTCGGTTGGCGGCGCGCCGGTGCGGCCGAGGGCGGCGCGACGCATCGCCAGACCGCGTCCTTGGCCTGCAGATCCAGCGTCGGCCACTGCGCCGAGGCGATGCGCACCTCCACCACGAGCGCACCGTCTGCGCGTGCGCGGGCCACCACGTGGACGTCGCGCGCCTCGATACCGGACGCCACGATCCGCGCCGCACGAAGGTCGACGGCCTCCGTCGCGTCGCCCGCCGCGGCGATCGACGGCGCGACCATGCCAAGCACGATCATCGCGACCACGCGCAGCCGTCGGGCCCACGGGGGATTTCCGAACCCATGACGCGGGTTTTCCGGCTTGCGGTGGGGCGAGACGGGGGGCATCCTCGGCCGTCCACGTGTCCAGGAGGGATGCATGAGCCTAACCGTCCTGCTGGTCGAGGATGACCCCGCCAGCCGCGAATTCGTCGCCGCTACCCTTGCCTTCGCCGGCCGGGTCGAGGCCGTGCGCTCGCTGGCCGAGGCCGGCAGCCGCTGCGCCGAAATGCACTTCGACCTGCTCGTGGTCGACGTCTCCCTGCCGGACGGCGAGGGCGACGCCTGGCTGGCGCGCCAGCGAGCCCTCGGCAACCGCACGCCCGCCGTGGCGCTGACGGCCGAACTCGACGGCGATCGACGCCGCCGCCTGATGGCCTGCGGGTTCGCCGAGGCGCTGGGCAAGCCGATCACCGCGCCGGCCCTGCGGGCCGCGCTGCGTCCGTGGTTGGGTGACGCCAACTGGGAGGACGGCCACGCCCTTGCCGCCCTCGGTGGCGCACAGGACACGCTGGCGCGGATGCGCGCCCTGTTCCTCGCCGAACTGCCCACCCAACGCGGCCGGCTCGAAGCCGCCCTGCATGCCTCGGACGAGGCCGCCGCCCGCGCGGTCCTCCACCAGTTGAAGGCGGGCTGCGCGTTCGTCGGGGCGCGGGCCTTGGCCGACGCCGTCGAGGCCCTCCACCGGGATCCGCTGTCCGCCGCCTGCGCGGGTACGGTCTACGACCGCATGGCCGAGGCGCTCGCCGGCAGGGGCTGAGCGGATCAGGCGTCGCCGCCCTCCGGCGCGGTGACGCGCTGCACGTCCGCGATCAGGCTCCAAGCCTTCAGCGGGCGGCCGTCGAGATGATGCTCGATGACCGCCCGCAGGGCACGGCGCAGGTCGGCCAATTCGCCCGGCGGCGGGCACCGATCCTCGGCCAGGGCCCGCAGGGCGCTGCCGCGGATGCTGGCGCGGTCCTGCCCGGGATCCCGCCATGCCCCCTGCTCCGGATCGATGCGATACCGCGCGGCAGGATCGACCGGAAGCCCGTCGACCGCGTGCCCCCAGTCGAGGCCGACGCCCAGTGCCTCCAGCACATCGCGCTCCCAGCGGCGGAGGCACCACGCCAGCCCGCCGCCCGCGGCCAACTCGCCGCGCAGCGCCCCATGGCGGGTGAAGACCTCCGGGACGGCGTCCGCGCGCGGCAGCAGGCGCATCAGCAGTTCATGGACGTAGAACCCGGCCAGGGCCGCATCGCCGACGAGCCGGGGCGCGACATCCACGGCTTCCCAGCGGCGGAGGGTCCACAAGTCGCCGCGCGCGTCGGCGTCGAGCGATAGCCGCTGCCAGGGCTGCAGCGCGGCCCGTCGTGCCTGCTGGCGTGGCCCCTGCACGCCGCGGGCGACGGCGCCCACCCGGCCATGGCGCTCGGTCAGCAGTTCCACGAGCAGGCTCGTCTCCCGCCACGGACGGGCGTGGAGGACGAAGGCCTGCTCCGACTCGATCCGCATTACCGCCGCTCAGGCGCCCGCCGTGCGAATCCGCGGGCTCACTCGCCGTAGCCGAACTGGCGCAGCGCGGCCTCGTCGTCGGACCAGCCCTCGCGGACCCGCACCCAGGTCTGCAGGAAGACCCTGCGGCCGAAGAGCTTTTCCATCGAGATGCGCGCGGCGCTGCCGATGGTCTTCAGCATCTCGCCCCCCTGGCCGATCACGATGGCCTTCTGACCCTCGCGCTCGACCCAGACCACGGCCGCGATGCGCAGCTTGTCGGCCTCTTCCTCGAACTTCTCGATCTCGACGGTCGTCGAGTACGGCACTTCCTGCCCGAGCTTGCGCATGAGCTGCTCACGCACCAGCTCGGCGGCGAGGAAACGCTCGCTGCGATCGGTGATCTCGTCCTCCGCGAACAGCGGCGGAGATTCGGGCAGAACGGCGAGCAGGCTCTTCACCAGTGGCCGCAGGCCGTCCTGCTTGCGCGCGGCGATGGGGTGCACGGCGGCGAACTCGCGGTCCTTCGTCACTTCGGCGATGAAGGGGAGCAGCATGCTCTTGTCGGCGAGCTTGTCGACCTTGTTGATGACGAGCACGACCGGCACGCCGGCATCGCGCAGCACCTTGTAGGCGAGACCGTCCTCGTCGGTCCAGCGGCCGGCCTCGACCACGAGGGCGGCACCATCGACGCCATCCACCGCGCCGCGTGCCGCGCGGTTCATGTAGCGGTTCATCGCCCGCCCGCCCTGGTCGCGGTGCAGGCCGGGCGTGTCGACCAGCGCGATCTGGCCGTCCTGGAAGGTCGCGATGCCGAGCAGGCGGTGGCGGGTGGTCTGCGGCTTGGGCGAGACGATGCTCACCTTCGCGCCGACCAGCGCGTTGACGAGGGTGGACTTGCCGACGTTGGGACGGCCGAGGACGGCGATGGTGCCGGCCCGGTGCGGCGTGTCGGCCGTGGAGGCGTTCGATGCGGTCTCGCTCATCCGGGCAGTGTAGCCCCCCGCGACGCGCGACGGGGTCAGGCCGTCGGCGAGGCCCCGGCCGCGGCGCGCCCCCGCCGGGGGTGGCGTGCCTCGAGCGCCACCAAGAGGGCTTCCGCCGCCGCCTGCTCCGCAGCGCGGAGGGACTGCCCTTCACCCTCGAGGACCAGCACCGGCTCGCCGGCACGAGCCCGGACCCGGAAATGGCGGGCGTGCTCGGGGCCGCGGGCCTCGACCAACTCGTACTCCGGGCGTGCCCACTGCCGGGCCTGCAACCACTCCTGGAGGCGCGTCTTCGGGTCCTTCTCGACTTTGCCCGTCGGCATCGCCGCGAGTCCGTCCTCGAACCAAGGCAGGACCGCGGCCCGGCAGGCGTCGAGCCCTCCGTCCGAATAGATCGCGCCGACGACGGCCTCGAGCGCGTCGGCGAGGATCGAATCCCGGTGGCGACCGCCGGACTTCATTTCCCCCGGGCCCATCACCAGCCGCTCCCCGATGCCAAGGCCGCGGGCGAGCGCAGCAAGGTGGCTCTCGCGGACGAGCTGCGAGCGGGCCCGGGTCAAGGCCCCCTCGTCGGCCTGCGGCCACCGGGCATGCAGCGCCTCGGCGACGAGGAGCGCCAGCACGGCGTCGCCGAGGAACTCCAGCCGCTCGTTGTGCGGCGCGCCGGCGCTCCGGTGGCGGAGCGCGGTCTCGAGCAGCGCCGGATCAGCGAAGCGGTGGCCGAAACCGGCCGTCATCGCGCCACGACTACTGGATCGGCGCCGAGTGGTTGAACTTGGCGACGAAGTCGAGGTTGTAGATCAGCGGCTTGCGGATCTCGTAGTTGAGCACCAGCACCGCCTGGTTGCCCTCGCGCTGCACGCGGACGAATTCGGCGCGGTAGGACTCCGCGTAGTCGATGATCATCTGCCGCT
>JAJTHD010000042.1 GCA_021297925.1 Lysobacteraceae bacterium | reverse complement strand
GGGTGGTTGGTGGTGATGGCGGTGGCGACCTGCTGCATCAGCATGGTCTTGCCGGCCTTCGGCGGCGAGACGATCAGGGCGCGCTGGCCCTTGCCGATCGGCGCCATCAGGTCGAGCACGCGGCCGGTGATGTCCTCCGAGCTGCCGTTGCCGCGCTCGAGCTTGAAGCGCTCGCGCGGGAACAGCGGCGTCAGGTTCTCGAACAGCACCTTGCCCTTGCTGGCTTCCAGCGGCTCGCCGTTGATGGTGTCGAGCTGGTTCAGCGCGACGTAGCGCTCGCCGTCCTTCGGGTTGCGGATGCGGCCGGCGATGTAGTCGCCAGTGCGCAGGTTGAAGCGGCGGATCTGCGAGGGCGAGATGTAGACGTCGTCCGGGCCGGCGAGGTAGCTGGCCTCGGCCCCGCGCAGGAAGCCGTAGCCGTCGGGCAGGATCTCGAGCACGCCGTCGGCGGCGACGCCGTTCGGGTGGCGCGAGAGCACCTTCAGCAGCTGGAAGATGACGTCCTGCTTGCGCATGCGGGCGACGCCCTCATGCAGGTTCAGGCGCTCGGCGAGGTCGAGCAGCTTGAACGCGGGCATCCGCTTCATTTCGGTGAGCGAGGGCACCACGAAGCCTTCCGGGAACTGGAAGGACGGGCGCGGCTGCCACTCGTTGCCGCCCTGACCGCTGCTTTGCCCGCCGCCCTGGCCTTGGCCGCCGCCCTGCGGCGCGCCGTCGCCATCGCCACCCGTGTCGCCGTCGTTGGGGAAGCTACCGCCGCCATTGCGGCGCTGTTCGCGCTGGCGCTCGCGGCGCTCCTTCATGCGCTGCTTGAAGCGCTCGCGGCGCGACAGGCGAGGTTCGCCGGAGCCGCCGGGGCCGTTCGATCCGGCCTCACCCGAGGCGCCGGCGGACTCGCCGCCCGCGTCGTCGTCCGGGCCCTCGTCGTCGTCGCCGTCCTCGGCCATCGCGTCGGCGATGACGTCGCGGAGCGCGTCCTGCGTGGACGGCGCGGGCGCCGGGACCGGCGGGGCGGGTTCTGCGACAGGGGCCGCGGCGGCGGGTGAATCCGCGACTTCCGCGTTGGCATCGGCGGGGCGGGAGCGGGCGCGGCGCGGACGCGCCTTCGATCTCGTTGTCGGACACAGGGAATCCTCGCGATTGCGAGTGGCAGCACTCAGGGGATGAGCGGGAAGGGTGTGCGGGCAGGCGTCGGCGAGCGTCGCGGCCGCAGAGTCGCCGGCACCCTACACCCGGCCGGCCCGCGGCGGCAAGCCCGGGGCGGCGGGAGCAGGGGCGGAACGTTCAGCGGGGCGCGGCCACCGGAGGGGCTGGCGCGGCGCCCGCGCGGGGCGGGCTCAGAGGCCCTTGTCGATGAAGGCGGCGAGCTGCGGCTTGCCGACCAGGCCGACCTGCGTGCCGGCGACCTTGCCGCCCTTGAACAGCATCAGCGTGGGGATGCCGCGGACCGCGTACTGGCGCGGCGTCTGCGGGTTCTCGTCGATGTTGACCTTCACCACCTTGACCTTGCCGGCGTAGGCCTTGGCCACGTCGTCCAGCAGCGGCGCGATGGCCTTGCAGGGGCCGCACCATTCCGCCCAGAAATCGACCAGCACCGGCACGTCGCTGCCGAGCACCTGGGAGGCGAAGTCGGCATCGCCGACGTGGGAGATCGTGTCGCTCATGGGGAATCCTCGGCTGGGGCCGGGGCGGGCCCGGCAGGCGCTGCTACACTTGGGTGCCCCCAGCTCGGAATGCAAGCGCGGGGTGCCGCCGGACAGGGCGGCGGGCAGTGTGCGATCCCGCCCGAAGCGGGCGCAAGCCCGAAACCCGCGCCGGCGCCCCGCCGCCGCCTCCACCCCAGGGACCCCATGAGCGACAAACCGCTGACCGACGTCACCTTGGCCAGCTTCGATCTTCACCCGGCCCTCATGGCCGGCCTCGAAGCCGCCGGATTCTCCCGCTGCACCCCCATCCAAGCCCTCACCTTCCCGGTCTCCCTCGCCGGCCGCGACGTCGCCGGCCAGGCCCAGACCGGCACCGGCAAGACGCTCGCCTTCCTGGTGAGCATGGTGAACCGCCTGCTGACGCGCCCGGCGCTCGCCAACCGCAAGGACGCCGACCCGCGCGCCCTGATCCTCGCCCCGACCCGTGAGCTCGCGATCCAGATCCACAAGGACGCGCTGAAGTTCGGCAGCGCCCTCGGCCTGCGCTACACGCTGGTCTACGGCGGCGTCGACTACGACAAGCAGCGCGAACAGCTGCAGGCCGGCACCGACGTGATCATCGCCACGCCGGGCCGCCTGATCGACTACGTGAAGCAGCACGTGGTCAGCCTGCACGCCTGCGAGGTCTGCATCCTCGACGAGGCCGACCGCATGTTCGACCTCGGCTTCATCAAGGACCTGCGCTTCCTGCTGCGGCGCCTGCCGGCGCGCACCGAACGCCAGACCCTGCTGTTCTCGGCCACGCTCAGCCACCGCGTGCTCGAGCTGGCCTACGAGCACATGAACGAGCCGGAGAAGCTGGTGGTCGAGACCGAGACGGTCACCGCCGCCCGCGTCCGGCAGAAGATCTACTTCCCGGCCAACGACGAGAAGATCCCGCTGCTGCTGGGGCTTCTCTCGCGCAGCCCGGGCAACCGCACCATGGTGTTCGTCAACACCAAGGCGATGGTCGAGCGCGTCGGCCGCGCGCTGGAGCGCGGCGGCTACCTCGTCGGCGTGCTCAGCGGCGACGTGCCGCAGAAGAAGCGCCAGAGCCTGCTGGCGAAGTTCCAGCGCCGCGAGCTCGAGATCCTC
>JAJTHD010000060.1 GCA_021297925.1 Lysobacteraceae bacterium | reverse complement strand
GCGATCGCGACCACCGAGGCGAGACCGATCGCATGGAACAGGGCGAACTTCGCGTAGGCCCCGACGCCCGCGCCGGCGCCGGCGCCTTCGTCCGTCGTCGCGACCGGCGCGGCGACCGGCGCGGCCGGCACGAAGCGGTCCGTCGCGATGCGATCCAGCGGCAGGCCTCGCTCCAGCAGCATGGCGACGGCGCGATCGACGAATCCGGCAGGGCCGCACAGGGCGGCGGCACCGAGCGGCGAGGGCAAGCCCGCCAGCGCGCCCGGCAGCGCGTCGATGCTGCGACCCTCGCCCCGTGGCCGCAGCGACGTCGACGTGAGCCCGCCGCGCCATGCGCGCTGCAGGGCCATGATCCGGCCACCCGCGAGCGCGTCGATGTCCCGCCCTGCGGTCACCAGGTGGACCGGCCGTGCATCGTCGCCATCCGCCTGCGCGGCTTCGAGCAGTGCGAGGAGCGGCGGCAGGCCGGTACCGGCCCCGATCACGAGCAGCGGCCCCTCGCCCGCCGGCAAGGCGAAGCGACCGAAGGGGCCGTCCACCGCGACCGGATCGCCGGGCACGAGCGCTGCCAAGGCTTGCGAGAACGCGCCGCCCTCGTGCAGGCGGATCGTGAAGCGCATCCGGCCGTCGCCGACGTGCGTCGTGGCGAACGAGTAAGGGCGCGCCACCGCGGGCCGGCCGTCCCGCCCGGGCAGCGACACGCTCGCCCACTGCCCGGCACGCCAGGACAGCGTCGGGTCGGCGCGCACGACCAACTGGCGCACCTGCGGCGAGACGCTCTCGACGGCCTCCACGACGGCGTCGATCCGGCGTCCTTCCTCGCGCGGCGCGAGCTCGACCTCGCCTCGCGCCTCGGTCTGGCAGGCCAGCACGGTGCCCGCGGCGATCTCGTCGGCGTCGAGCAGGTAAGCGCTTTCGGTGCGTTCATGGACCCGGCCGCGCAGTACGCGGCAGCGGCAGGCCCCGCAGGCCCCGACGCGGCAGCCGGACGGCCAGTCCACGCCAGCACGCTCGAGCGCCTGGAGCAGGGTTTCACCGGCGGCGATCGGCACGGACCGGTCACCCAGTCGCAGTCGGGCATCGGTCACCAGGGCGGGCGAGGTCATGCGGCGATCACGGCGGGAAACAGGGCCCCAGCATCGCGCCGTGCCGGATTCATTGACAGGGCCGGAAGCGCCACGCAGGGGTCATTCCGCGCCAGAATGCGGCATGCCCGAATCCGCCCTGCTCCGCATCCCGACGCCTTACCTGCGCCAGATCGCCGCGCAGCTCGCGCGTTCGGGCGCCGATGCCGAGGGCTGGCGGGCGCGCCACGGCCTCGATGATCGGGCCGGGTCGTTGGGCACCGTGGCCTTCAGCGCGCCGGGGCTGGTCGCGTTGGTGGCGGACGCGGTCGCCACGGCGCGGGACCCGGCGCTGGGTCTGCTGGTTGGCGAACGCCTCGCGGCCGCGGCGCATGGCGTCGTGGGCCATGCCGTGCTGCACAGCCGCACGCTCGGCGAGGCCCTCGACGTGCTGGTGCGGTATGCCGCGCTGCGGATGCCTGCCCTCGTGTTCGAGGGTGCGATCGAGGGCGGCACGTGGTGGCTGCGGCTTCGCCCCGCCATGCCGCTGGGCGCCGCCGAACGACCGCTGATCGAGGCCAGCCTTCTCGCCCTGCACCGGCTGCTGGCCACGCTGCTCGATGGGCCTTCGCCGGTGACGGCGGTCCAACTGCCCCATCCGCTCGGCCGCGAACGAGCGCTGGCCACCGCGCTGTTCGGACAGGCCGTGGACGACGCGGCGGCGGTCGCCGGGCTGGCGATCCCGCGAGCGGTCCTTGACGCGCGGCTTCCGCTCGCCGACCCCGAGGCCTTCGCGCTGGCCGAACGGCAATGCCGCGAGGACCTCGCCCGTCGCGACCATGCCACGCGCTGGACCGACCGCCTGCGCGGCGTGTTGTCCGGCCCGCTGCTCGCCCACGCCGATGTCGGCGTTTGCGCGCGGCTGCTGGCCACCAGTCCGCGCAGCCTGCATCGCCACCTCGCCACCGAGGGCGCGCGGTTCCGCACCGTAGTCGACCAAGCCCGACGCGAGCGCGCCGAGCAATGGCTGCGCGAAGGCGTCCCCGTGGAGGCCATCGCCTCGGCCGTCGGCTATGGCGACGTCGCCAACTTCCGCCGGGCATTCCGCCGCTGGACGGGCGTCGCGCCCGGGCCGTGGCGCGACGGCCGGCGCGGCTGAACGGAACACGCACGGCACGTCCGCGAGGCAACCCCGACGGGGACAACGGGACGTTCACGGGCCATGATCCCACCACCCTGCCGGAGACTCCCGATGTCGCGCCGTGTCCGCCCCCACCCTCTCGTCCCCGCCCTTCTCTTCGGACTCGCCGCCATGAGCACACACGCCGCCACGCCGCGCCTGACCGTCTACAGCGGGGGCTACGATGCCGTCGCGCGCGGCGAGGCGACCGCAGGCTACGCGCTGGTGCGCCAGCCGGTGCGCGTCGCGCCGGACGCGGCCGGCGACTGGGCCTTCGATGCCCTCCCCCGCGGCGTCGACGCGGCGACCCTCTCGCTGGAGGGCAACGGCATCCGCGTGCGCGCGCAGCGCTTCGATTTCGCCGGCCTCGACCAATCCCAACTGCTGCGCCTCGCCATCGGACAGCGCATCAGCGTCGAGCAACTCGCGCCCAGCGGGACGCGCACGTACGCCGGCGTCCTGCTCGCCGCCGGCGATGGCCTGACGCTGCGCGAGGACGACGGTCGCGTGCGCGTACTGGCCGGCTACAGCGGGTTCACCCTCGACCGGGCCCCCGCCGGGCTCGTCGCGCGGCCGACGTTGCGCATCCGCGTCGATGGCGGCTCCGAACGCGACGCCACGCTGGGCTACGCCACGGCAGGCCTGGCGTGGAAGGCGGAGTACCGGCTGGTGCTCGCTCCCGGCCCCTCGTGCCGCATGGCGGTGGCGGCCCATGCGATGGTCGCGAACCGCTCCGGTGCCGACATCGACGGCGCCTCACTGACCCTCGTGGCCGGTGAACCGAACCGCGTCGGCGGCTCGATCGAAGGCATGCGCGCATCGGGAAGGATGATGACCATGGCCGCACCGGCGGCGAACGCGATGGAGGCCGATGGAATGCCGCAGCGCGAAGCTTCGGCCGAGTACCACGCCTACGTGCTGCCGGGAGAGGTCGACCTCCCCGACGGCAGCCTGCAACGCCTGCCCTTGATGCCGAACGCGCCGGCCGTGACCTGCGAACGCCGCTATCCGGTCGAATCGCCGGTCGGCGCATGGATCCCCAACCGCCCGCTGGTGCACCGCGACCTGGGCTGTGATGGTGACCTCGAGGTGCGCAACGAACTGCGGTTCCGCAACGATCGCGCGGCCGGGCTCGGGGAACCCTTGCCGGCGGGCCGGGTGCGCGTGTTCGACGGCGAGTCACTGCTCGGCGAGGCGATGCTCGACCACACCGCGGCGGGTCGGGACGTGGCCCTGGACCTCGGTCGCAGCTTCGACCTCTCGGCGCGTCGCCGCAGCATGGACTTCGCGCTCGATCGCGCCGGTCGCACGCTGACCGAAACCGTCGAATGGACCTTGCGCAACGCCAAGGACGTCCCGGCCACCCTGCGGGTCGGCGACGGCCTGCCGCGCTGGACGGAGTGGGTGCTGCTGGAGGGCGGCGACGCCTTCGCGAAGAAGGACGCGCAGCGCATCGAGGCCGACGTCGTCGTTCCGGCCGGCGGTGAACGCACCGTGCGCTACACCGTGCGCTATCGTTGGGCGGCCGACGTTACGATCGATTGAGACCGCCATGCTCGAACGCCATGCCCACGATCGCATCCTCGAGATCCGACTCGCGCGCCCGCCCGTCAACGCCCTCGATCCGGCGCTCCTCGACGCGCTCGCGCGTGCGTTCGAGCCCGAGGCCCTCCACGACGTCGATGGCGTGGTCCTCTCCGGCGGGCCGAGGGTCTTCTCCGGCGGCCTCGACGTGCCCCACCTGCTCGGCCTGGATCGTGACGGCCTGAGGGCGGCTTGGGGAACGTTCTTCGCCGCCGCCCGCGCCATCGCCGCGGCACCGGTGCCGGTCGCCGCCGCGATCGGCGGCCACAGCCCCGCCGGCGGCTGCGAGCTCGCCCTGTGCTGCGACTACCGGGTGATGGCGCGTGGCCCGTTCCGGATCGGCCTGAACGAAACCCAGGTCGGGCTCGTCGTCCCGGATGCCATCCAGGCCCTGATGCGCCGGGTCGTCGGCCCGCACCGCGCCGAGCGTCTGATGGTGGCGGGCGCAATGGTGGAGTCGGCCGATGCGCATGCCATCGGCCTCGTCGATGAACTCGCGGACGCCGAGCACGTCGTGGCCCGCGCGCTGCACTGGTTCACCCAGCTCGCCCCGCTGCCGCGCGAGCCGATGCTGGCCACGCGCGCCATCGCCCGTGCCGACGTGCAGGCCGCGCTGGCAGGCTTCGGTCCTGCCGAGCTCGAGCATTTCGTCGGTTTGTGGGATTCCCCGCCGACGCAGGCGGCCTTGCACGCCCTCGTCAACCGCCTGAAGAAGTAACCGGCCGGCGCGGCGCCTGCCCCGCCGTGACCGCCATCGGGAGCAGCCAGACCTCGACCCGGCGGTTCCTCTGCCGACCAGGGACGGTGGCATTGCTGGCCACCGGCGCGATCTGGCCGAGGCCACGCTGGCGGGCGACCCGCAGGCCCTCGCGACGCAGCGCTTCGGCGACAAGGTCGACGCGGTCGTTGCTGAGCGACAGGGCCGCATAGGGCGTGATCTCGGAGCGGTCGGCGAAGCCGACCAGCACGATCTCCAACCCGGCTTGCGCCGGCTGGCGGAGGAAGCGCGCCAGTCGGTCGACATCCTCCAGCGCCTTGTTGTCGAGCAGGGCGATGCCCTCGCCGAAGCGGAAGTTCAGCGCCACGCGGCGCGCGCCCGCGACCAGCGCCGCGTAGTCACCGTCACCCGGCGACGGGACGTCGTAGGCCGATACGCCCTGCGGCACGAAACCGAGCCGTCGCACCACGTCCTGGCCACCGGCACCCACGGCGAACTCGACGAAGGCCTGCGCGTCGGCCGACGGCCGCTGGGCGGTGTAGAACAGCAGGCGTCGCGAGAGCAGGTAGTCCTCCGTCGCGACCGCCACCGAGGTGGGCGGCAGCGCCCGGGTGTCCTCGTCGGACAGGGCCACGGCACGCGCACCGCCGATGCCGGCGAGGCCGACCACGCCGATCGCGTTCGGGTCGGCCGCCACGGCGGCCGCCAGCTGCTCGGTGGACTCATAGCGCGTGGTGCCGGGCGCGAGGGCGGCATCGCCCATCACCAGCGAACGGAAGGTGTCATAGGTACCGGATCGGTCGTCGCGCGCATGCAGCACGACCGCCCCCGGGCGCCCGCCGAGGCGCGACCAGTCGCGGACGCGGCCGGCGAACAGGTCGCGCACCTGCGCGACGGTCAACGCACCGATCGGATTCGAGGGATGCACGATCACCGCGAGGCCATCGAGCGCCACCACATGCTCCTGCCCGCGCTCGTACAGGCGGCCTCGCGACGCCGCCGCCGCGATCTCGTCCTCGCGCACCGGACGCGACGCCATCCAGATGTCGCACTGGCCGTCGCGCAGGGCCGCGAAGCCGGTGCTGGTGCCGTGGGCGAACACATCGACCACCGGCGCATCCGTGCCCGCGAAGAGCAGCCGCGTCTCGTCCGCCGCAGACCTCGATTCCGTACGCAACACCCAGCTCTGGCGCTGCGCCCAAGCCTTCACCAGCGCTGGTGCCAGCTTCTCGCCCAGCGTGTTCGAGCCCGACAGGCAAAGCCTCGGCGCGGCGACCGCGCCGGCACTCCACGCCATCACGAGCACCCATGCGGCCCACTGGACCCACGACCTCGTCGCGACCCGCGTCTCCGTCTCCATCGTCGTCATCGCGCACGCTCACTGCCGGGGGAGCACGGAGTGTCCCGGCCGACGATGACGCAGCGATGGCAGCGGCCGTCAGTCCGGCCCGGTCGCCACCGGCGCGGCGGGATCGGCCACCCATCCCGACC
Organism: Lysobacteraceae bacterium; assembly: GCA_021297925.1. GTDB lineage: Bacteria > Pseudomonadota > Gammaproteobacteria > Xanthomonadales > Xanthomonadaceae > Silanimonas. The sequence continues at coordinate 8,768 of JAJTHD010000060.1, read as the reverse complement.
ACGACGGTGCGAACAGCCGGGGCATCGGCAGTCCGGCCTGCACCATGGCCAACGCGTGGTGGCAGGCCGTCACGCCCGATCCGCAGCTCACGACCACCGCAGCAGGATCACGGCCTTCGATCAGGTCCCGCCATTCGGCGGCCAACCGATCCGCGGCCTTGAAGCGCCCGCCTTCGAGGTTCGCGCTGAAGGGCCGGCTCCGCGCACCGGGGATGTGGCCGGCGCGTGGATCGAGCGGCTCCACGTCCCCGCGGAAGCGTTCCGCCGGACGGGCATCGACCAGCAGCACCTCGGGGCCGCGCGCGGCCAGCGCATCGCGACCGATGCAGCGGGCGGGATCGACGGCCGGCCATTCGCGGCCCTCCATGATCCGGGCCGCCGGCGGCACCGGGTCACCGTCCTCGAGCAGTCCGCCGGCAGCCTGCCATGCCGCGAAGCCGCCATCGAGCACGCGGGCATCGAGGCCCAGCCCCCTCAGCAGCCACCACGCGCGCGCGGCGGCCATGGCGCCATTGCCGGCGTCGTAGACGACGACGGTGTCGCCGGGCCCGATGCCCCGCTCGGCCAGCGCGGCCCGCAGCACGTCGGACGCCGGCAGCGGGTGGCGCCCTTCGATCGCGGGGCGGGAGTGGTCGGAGAGGTCCCGGTCGAGGTCGAGGTGCACGGCGCCGGGCAGGCGCGCCTGCCGCCATGCGCGCTCGCCGGCGGCGGGAACGGCCAGATCGAAACGCGCATCGACGAGGTGGAGGCCAGGGATACCCAGCGCCGAACGCAAGGCCTCGACCGACACCAGTGGCGTATGCCCAAGATGCGACAGCGTCGCGTCCGGCGCGGGGATCATGGGGCTCATGGGCGGACTCCCTCGGAAGACGCCCCGAGTATTCGCCCGGCGTCAGCCGCGCTGCAAACGCTGGCGCAGATTGACGAGCATCGCCGCCGTCGCGCCCCAGATGCGGTGACCGCCCCAGTGGAACTCGACCAGCTGGCGCGGGCGGCCACGCCACTCCACGAGCACATCATGCGCGTTCGAGGGGTCGAGCAGGAAGGCCAGCGGCACCTCGAAGGCTTCCGCGACTTCATCGGGATTCGGCCGCAGCGGGGCCGCCGGATCGAGGGTGGCGACCAGCGGATAGACGTGGAACCCGGTGATCGTCGCGTAGGGATCGAGCCAGCCGACCGGCGCGATGGCGCTCGACGGCAAGCCGATTTCTTCGGCCGTTTCGCGCAGCGCCGCGGCCAAGGGCCCGGCATCACCCTCGTCGACTCGCCCGCCCGGAAAGCTGATCTGCCCGGCGTGGTGGCGCAGGGCATCCTGCCTACGCGTCAGCACGACACGCGCGCCGTCGGTGTGTTCGCGCAGGCCCACCAGGACGGCGGCCGGGCGCAGCGGCGCTTCCGGCAGCAGGTCGGTCAGGTCGGGAAGGTTCCAGGGCGCGGCGTCGGGGACCCGCGCGAGGTCGTGCAAGGCGGCTTCGAGCGAGCGACGCGGCGGCATCAGCCCGCCAGACGCGCTTCGCGCTCGGGCAGGACGACGTCCATCAGGTGCTGGCGCGCGGCATCGTCGATCGCCGCCCAGCGCGCGATTTCATCGCCGGTGCGGAAACAGCCTTCGCAGAACCCCTGCGCATCGAGGCTGCAGATGCCGATGCAGGGCGTGAGGATCGGGGTGCTCATGGCGCGGACGCTTGCGACGCGGGCAGCGACAGCACGCTGCCGCCGCGGGCCCGGGACGCCATCGCGTCCCGGGCGACGGGGATCATTTGACGCCGACCAGCTTCAGGTCGAACACGAGCGCCTGGCCCGGCCCGCCGATGCTGCGGCCTTCCGGATTCACGTTCTTTTCCGGCGGCAGGAAGATTTCCCAACGAGCGCCCGAGGGCATCAGCGGCAGGATCTCGCGGACACCCTGGATCGGGAACTGGTCGACCTTGAAGTTGGCCGGCTGCGCGTTATTCGACGCATAGGTATTGCCCAGCTCCTGGCCGGACGGCAGCGACAGGCGGAAGTGCACCTGCACCTCACCGGTGGCGGTCGGCTTGGCGCCGGCGCCGGCATCGATGACGCGGTACTGGATGCCCGAGGGCAGCACGACGACGCCCGGCTTGGCGCGATTCGCGGCCAGGAACGCATCCGACTGCTGCTTGTTCTCGCGCGCAACGCGCTCGAACTCGGCTCGCGCCTGGGCGACGGCCTGCTGCTGCATCCACGCCAGCGCCGAGGTCATCTGCTCCTCGGTGAAGGCGGGGTTGCGGCGATTGTAGGCGTCCTGCATGCCGCGGAGGACCTGGTTGAAGTCGACGTCGACCTTGGCATCGCCGATGCCCTTGCCCACGTCGAAGCCGAGCGTGTAGCTGAGCGTGTTCTTGTCGGGCTTCGGGACTTGGGCCGGGGCTTGGGCGCCGGCCTGCGGCTGTGCGGGAGCGGCGGGCGCCTGGGCGGTCGCGGCGGCGGCGACGGCGGCGGCAAGGGCAACGGCGAGGACGCGCACGATCATCAAGGTCTCCAGAAGGCCATTCGACGGCAAGGCTGCCGCAGGAAAGCGAAGGGGGCCGAGAGGCCGGCCCCGAGGGCGACGTAGAATAGCGGCCGGGGTCCTGAATCGCCACTGACACCGATGCCCCTCGGACCCGCCACTTTCCTGCCGTCGCGGAGCGCGCATGAGCCTTAACACCCTCCTAACCGAGACCCGCGGCGCGGTACGCGTCATCGCGGTCAACCGCCCCGACAAGCTCAACGCGCTGAACCGCGCGACGCTGACGGACCTGCACGCGGCGTTCGCTGAAGCCGCCGGCGACGACGCGGTCCGCGCGGTGGTGCTCACCGGGGCAGGGCCGAAGGCTTTCGTGGCCGGCGCCGACATCGCGGAGATGAACGGCCTCAGCCCGGTGCAATCGCGCGACTTCTCGCGCCACGGGCAGGCGTTGATGACGCGCATCGAACGCCTCGGCAAGCCGGTGATCGGGATGCTCAACGGCTTCGCGCTGGGGGGCGGGCTCGAGCTGGCGATGGCCTGCCATCTGCGCGTCGCGGCCGATACCGCCAAGGTCGGCCAGCCCGAGATCAACCTCGGCCTGATCCCGGGCTTCGGCGGCACGCAGCGCCTGCTTCGACTCGCCGGCCGGGCGGCCACGCTCGAGCTGTGCCTGCTCGGCGCGCCGATCACCGCGGACCGCGCGTTCCAGCTCGGCATCGTCAACCGCGTGGTGCCGGCGGCGGAGCTCGAGGCCGCCACCTTCGCGATGGCCGAGCAGCTCGCGAACGCCGCGCCGCAGGCCCTGCGCGGCATCCTCGACGCCGTGCTCGTCGGCGGCGAGGCGACGATCGACGTCGGGCTCGACTACGAGACCCAGGGCTTCGCGATCGCCTTCTCGACCGAGGACATGAAGGAAGGCACGGGCGCCTTCCTCGCCAAGCGCAAGCCGACCTTCCACGGGCGCTGATCCGATGGCGGCGTGGCCTGCGGCGGCGGCCGGCGGCGAACCCTGCATCCGCTGCGGGGACTGCGCCGACGCCTGCCCGGAAGCACTGCCCCCCGCGCGGCTCGCCGCCCGGCTCGACGTCGACGATCTCGAGGGGGCCCTCGAACTCGGCCTGATGGCCTGCACCGGATGCGGTGCGTGCGAGCCGGCCTGCCCCAGCGGGCTGCCGCTCGAGGCCCGCTTCCGCGAGGCGCGCACGGCAGCCGCCTCCGTCCTCGAGAAACGCGCGGTCGCCGATGCGGCCCGCGAACGTTACCGGCAAAGGGCCGCACGACTGGCACGACTCGCCGAGGAGGCCGATGCCGCCCAGGCACGCCGCATCCAGCGCATCGGCGCGGCGGCGGCGGCGGCACTGGCCAAGGCGCGAGCCAAGCGCGGCGGCACCGACGCATGACCGGGGGACGGGACTCCGGCGCGGCCCACCGCAGAGTCTGGACCGTCCGCGAACGGGCGTGGCTGGCCATGGCGGCCCTCGTCCCCGGCGTGCTCGTGACTTCAGCGCTTGTCGACCCGGCGCTTCCCGCGAGGATCGCCCTTGCCTTCCCGGCGGCCCTGCTCGCGGGGCTCGCGGCAGCCCGCGCCCGCGGAGGCGCGGCCGTCGATCCGTCCTCGCTCCTCGTGGCCGCCCTCGTGGCGCTGGTGCTGCCGACCGGCAGCCCGTGGTGGAGCGCGCCCGCCGCCGCCGTGATCGCGGTGGGCGTCGGCCGAGGACTGTGGACGAGCCCCAGCGCGGCACCGATCCACCCGGCGATGCTCGGCGTCGCGCTGGTGATGCTGACCCTGCCGCCGCCCGCGGAGGCGCCCCTCGCGGGGCCTTGGCCCGGCCTCGCTTGGATCGCGGGGGGCATCGCGCTGGCGGCGCTCCGCGTGGTCCGCTGGCCGGCCCCCCTGGCGATGCTCGGCGCGGTGTTCCTCGGCCTCGCGGCCACCGCTCCGGACCCCGGCGATGCGGCTCGCGCCGCCCTTGCCGACGGCCGGGTGGCGCTGGTGGCCTTCTTCGTCGCGGGCGCGCCTGCCAGCGGCGCCCTGTCCACGGTCGGGCGTTGGATCGCCGGTGCCGGCATCGGCCTCGCGGCCGTGCTGGTCGACCCGGAGCGCCTCGAGGACGCCCTGCCCTATGCCGTGCTGCTGGTGAACGCCCTCGCCCCGCTGGTCGACCGCGGGGTGGACGCGGTGCGCGCGCCCCGATCGCCATGAAACCCGCCGACCGCGTCGCCTTCTTCAGCCGGCTCCGGGAGCTCAACCCGAAGCCGACCACCGAGCTCGAGTACTCGACGCCCTTCGAGCTGCTGGCCGCCGTGCTGCTGTCGGCGCAGGCCACCGATGTCGGCGTCAACAAGGCCACGCGCAAGCTCTTCCCGGTGGCGAACACGCCCGGCGGCCTCCTCGCGCTCGGCGAGGCGGGGTTGAAGAGCTACATCGACACCATCGGGCTCTACAACGCCAAGGCGGCGAACCTGATCGCCACCTGCCGCATCCTCGTCGAGCGGCACGGCGGCGAGGTGCCCCGTGACCGCGAGTCGCTGGAAGCGCTGCCCGGCGTCGGCCGCAAGACCGCGAACGTTGTGCTCAACACCGCCTTCGGCGAGCCCACGATCGCGGTGGACACCCACATCTTCCGCGTCTCGAACCGCACCGGTCTCGCGCCGGGGAGGACCGTCGACGCGGTCGAGCAGAAGCTGCTGAAGGTGGTGCCGGCGGAATTCCGGCTCGATGCCCACCACTGGCTGATTCTGCACGGCCGCTACGTCTGCAAGGCGCGCAAGCCGCTGTGCGGCGCCTGCCCGGTGCGCGACCTGTGCCGCTTCAAGGACAAGACGGACGCCGTCGGCTGAGGCGGCTCAGCCCCCGATCGGCCAACCGCGGTCCTGCAGCCATCCCGGCACGCCTTCGGCCAGCATCGGTGCGCCGTAGTGGTAGCCCTGCACGATGTCGCAACCGAGCTGCGCGAGCTTGATGACCTGCGCCTGCGACTCGACGCCCTCCGCGACCACCGTCAGGCCGAAGCCGTGGGCCAAGGCGATCACCGCGCGGACGATCGCCGCGTCACCGGCATCTTGCACCACGTGCCGGATGAACATCTGGTCGATCTTGAGCACGTCGACGGGCAACCGTTTGAGGTGCGAGAGGTTCGAGTAGCCGGTGCCGAAGTCATCGAGTGCCAGCACCACCCCGATCGCGCGGAGCCGGCCCATCAGGTCGATGGCGCGCTCAGGGTCGCCCATCGCCGTACTCTCGGTGATCTCCAGTTCGAGCGACCCAGGCGGCAGCGCGACACCGGCCAAGGCGTCGGTAACCGTCGCGTACAGCCCCGGGTCCTCGAACTGGCGCGGCGACAGGTTGACCGACACGCGCAGCGGCCCGATGCCCTCGGCGTGCCAAGCGGCGAGCTGGCGGAGGGCCTCCCGGAGCACCCAGGCGCCGACCGGGAGGATCAGCCCGCTCTCCTCGGCCAGCGGAATGAATTCCGATGGCGGCACGTGGCCGAATTCCGCGTGATGCCAGCGGAGCAGGGCCTCGAACCCGAGCACGCGTTCTCCCACGAGGGCCAGCTGGGGCTGGTAGGCGAGGGTCAGCTCCCCGCGATCGAGCGCCTCGCGCAGGTCCTGATGGAGTTGCACGCGGCGCCCGCGCAGGGCATTGCTCTCGGCCGAGTAGAAGGCCAGGGTCCCGCCGGGCGCGGTGTCCGGCTCGGCGCGTTCCGCCTGGTCGAGCAGGCGCTCCACGGATCCGCCATCGCGGGGGAACAGGGCCACGCCGACGGAGGCATCGAAGAACAGGCGACGGCCACCGGCATCCACCGGCCGGGCCAACGGAGCCAGTAGCTCGTGCAGCAGCGTGTCGAGACCCGCCTCGTCGCCGTCGACCGGGATGGAGAGGGCGAATCGGTGCTCCCCCGAGCGGGCCAGCATCGCTCGGAAACCCAGCCGCGCCCGGACGCCCTCGAGCAGGCGGTTCGCACCCTCTCGGAGCACCTCGTCGGCCGGCGCCTGCCCGATCGACTGGCGAAGCTGGGGCCACTGGCCGAGGGCAAGGCTGGCGACGGCCAGCGCCCCGCCGAGGGCCGCATCCTCCGCCACCCGCTCGACGAAGTAAGCGCGGTTGGGAAGGCCCGTGACCGAGTCGAACTGGCGAAGCCGTCGCGCCTCGGCCTCGAGGCGCCTGCGCTGCTCGTCGCGCCGCGCGAACCGCAGGAGCTGGGCCTGCACCAGCGAAAGCAGTTCGGTCGGCCGGAAGGGCTTGGTGAGGTAGTCGTCGGCGCCCAGGTCCATGCCTTTGCGGACCGACTCGCGCTCGTCGAGCCCGGTCAGGAAGACGAAGGGGAGGTCGGTGGTCCTTGGATCGGCGCGGAGGGCGGCGAGCAAGGCCTGGCCGTCGCCGCCGGGCATCAGGACGTCCGAGATCACGAGCGTCGGGCGATCGGCACGGGCGATCGCCAGGGCCTCGACGCCGTTCTCGGCCACGAGGACGCGATAGCCGGCCGACCGCAGGGTCGCCAGCAGGACGATCCGGATGCTGGCGTCGTCCTCGGCGACCAGCACCGTGGTGGCATGGCCACTCCCTTCCATCCGGCCTCCCCCGCCCTCCCATGGGCGTCGGGCCAGTCTAGCCCGGCCAGGGGCCGTCGGCCGCCGGGGCCGTGCCACCGGATGACAGCAACTTTGCGGAAACCTTTCAGGCTGAAACCCGGCTGTCACATTTGCGCCATACGCTGCCCGCCACCTCTCCACACGGTGCCCGCCGCCATGCGCTTCGCCCGCTCCCTGCTTGCCGCCTCCCTCGCCGCCGCCCTCGCCACCCCGGCCATGGCCGAGGTGCCGATCGACGTCATCGGCGACACCGAGATCTACTTCGACGCTCTGCTGCACTTCGACGCCTATCAGTACGACAACAACCTCCGCCGCGCCGATGGCCTCGCGCTGACCCCGGCCCAGGTCACGGCCAACACCCTCACGAACAACGGCCAGGTCCGCCGGGGCGAGATGATCTTCCGCGGCCGCATGGCGAATGGCGGCGAGTGGCAGGTCGGCTACGACTTCGTGGGCAGCCGCGGCACCGGCCGCAACGGGCGCTGGCTGGACGTCAACTACCGCGGCCGCATCAATTCGGACTGGACCTGGCGCGTGGGCCAGTTCAAGCAGCCGAACTCGCTGGAGGAGCTGACCTCGACCCGCAACAACGAGTTCATCTCGAAGGCCATGATCACCAACGCGTTCGGCGTCGCCCGCCGCGTCGGCGCCGAGGTCCAGTACGCGACCCCGAGCATCACCGCGACGGGCACGTACTTCACCCGCGAGATCAACGTGAACCAGCGCGTCGGCACCGGCTGGGGCGCACGCGCCACCTGGGCCCCGATCATGGACGCCGCGGCCGGCGAGTACCTCCACTTCGGCCTGTCGGGCGTCCGCATCGACGCCCTCGGCAACCGTTACGGCCTGAGCAGCCGCCCGCAGGCCGACATCACGGCGGTCAACACGGTCACGGCCAGCCTGACCGACGCCGACGACACCACGATCTACGGCCTCGAGGGCCTGTATGCGAACGGCCCGGTCAAGATCATGGGCGAATACATGACGTCGACGACGCGCCGAAACGGCACGGCCCCGGACTTCAAGAGCGACGGCTGGTACTTGGCGGGCCTGTACACGCTCGGCGACGACAAGTTCGGCTATCGCGGCGGCATCTACACCACGGCGGTCCCGACCGATCCGGTGAAGGGGATGTGGCAGCTCGGCGCCCGCTACGACAAGCTCGATGCCAATGACGGCGCGGTTCTCGGCGGCCAGCAGGAATCGTGGACGCTCGGCGTGAACTGGTACATCCGCTCGAATTTCCGCCTCTCGGTCAACTACGTGATGCTGGACAGCAGCCGTGTCCAGAGCAGCGTGAAGATCGAGAACAACCCGAACATCCTCGAGCTTCGCGGCCAGATCGCGATCTGACGCCGGCGGCGGGGCCGGCCCACGCCGGCCCCGTCACGGAACCGTCATCGACTTGACACATCCTTTGCAGGCCGCCGGCAGGCGGCACCGTCCGGACCCGGAGCTTCCCGTGACCTCCAAGACCCTCCTGAAGATCGCCGCCGCCACCGCGCTGGCGCTCTCGATCCCCCTCGCCACCGCGCAGAACATCACCGGCGCCGGCGCCTCCTTCGTGTTCCCCGCCATGTCGAAGTGGTCGGCGGATTACGCCGCGGCCGGCCAGGGCCGCGTCAACTACCAATCCATCGGCTCGGGCGGCGGCATCGCCCAGGCCAAGGCCGGCACGGTCGACTTCGGCTCCACCGAT
>JAJTHD010000069.1 GCA_021297925.1 Lysobacteraceae bacterium | reverse complement strand
GCTCTCCTTGCCGAAGCCCGCGACGCTGCGGAGTCCCGCACCGATGCGGCCTGCGCGGTGCAGCGCCTGCACGGGGAACTGGCGCCCACTGTGGAAGCCATCCGCCGCTTCGAGCTCGACACCGGCCAGCGCAGCGCCCTGTTGGCCGAGGTCCTGCAGCGCGTTCCGGAGATCGCCGGCCTGCTGGTGGCCGGCCCCGGCGCGCAACCCCAGGCCGCCGAGTTCCTCGCCCTCGAAGCGCGCGTCGCCGACCGCGCCATGGCCCTGCTTGAAGGCCTGCTCCGGCTGGCCGTCACCCGAACCGCCCCCTGCTATGCGCCCGACGTGGTCGCACGGCGCATCGATTCCGTGCTGGAGCTGGGCACGGTCATCCTTCACCATCGCAGCTCGCCTGAAAGGAGTTCTCCATGAAAGAGGCCATTTCCACCCGCGTCGGCCGGCTGATCGCCGGCTCGGTCAATGCCCTGATCAATGCGGTCGAGGATGCCGCGCCCGAGATGGTGATGGAGCAGGCGCTGCGCGAGATCGACGGCGCGACCGACGACGTGCGCGCGGAGCTCGGCAAGGTCCTGGCCACGCGCCACCTCGCCACCAAGCGCCTCGCGGAAGAGAACCAGAAGCACGAAACGCTCGGCGACCAGATCGAACTGGCCGTCGCGCAGAACCGCGAGGACCTCGCCGAGGCCGCCATCGCCAAGCAGTTCGACATCGAAGCGCAGATCCCGGTGCTCGAGAGCGCCATCACCGAGGCGCAGACGCAGCAGAAGGAACTGGAAGGCTACGTGGCCGCGCTCACCGCGCGCCGTCGTGAGCTGGAAGGCGAACTGCAGCAGTTCCGCGCCGCGCAGAAGGCCGCTGCGGCCGCGCAGGCCGCCGGTGGCGCCGCCGCCGGCAGCGGCCCCTCGCCCGCACGCCGCGTCAGCGAAGCCGAAACCGCCTTCTCGCGCGTGATGCAGCGTGCGGGTGGCGTGCCGGGCTCGACGCCGAGCGGTGCCGATGCCGCGCGCCTCGCCGAGCTCGAAGCGCTGTCGCGCGCCAACCGCATCCAGGAGCGCCTGGCGCAGATCAAGTCGAAGAAGGCGGACTGAGCCGCGATGCTCGACTTCCTGACCGCGGGCGGCAACCTGCCCTTCGTCGTCGCGCTGCTGATGGTGGTGATGCTCGGCCTGATCGAAGGGCTTGGCATGGTCACCGGCTTCAGCGCCTCCGGCGTGCTCGACGAGTGGCTCGACCCCTCGGCGTCCGACGGCGCCGAGGTGGCGGGGTACTCCACCGCGCTCGATCGATTCCTCGGCTGGCTGCACTTCGGCAAGGTGCCGGCGCTCATCCTGTTCGCGACGTTCCTGCTGGGTTTCGGCGTCGTCGGGCTGTCGGTGCAACTGGTCGTCCACGGGATCACCGGGGTCACCCTGCCCGCATGGTTGCTGGCGCCGCCGGCGGTCATCCCGGCCTTCGCCGGCACCCGCCTTTTCGGCAGCTTCTTCGCCCGCGCCCTGCCCCGCGACGAGACCCAGTCGATCTCGCAGGAAGAGCTGGTCGGCCGCGTCGCCACGATCGTCCTCGGCGAAGCGACCGCCGGCTCCGCGGCGCAAGCCAAGGTGCGCGACCGCTTCGGCCGCCAGCACTACGTGTTGGTCGAGCCCGACGAGGCCGGCGCCAGCCACGCCCAGGGCAGCCAAGTGCTCCTCGTGTCCCGCGACGGGGCCGTCTATCGCTGCATCGCCAACGCCAACCCCGCGCTTTCCCCCTGACGCCCGAAGCGCCCCCCGTTCCATCCCCCACGTTCGTCCCCCGCCACAAGGAGTTCCACCGCCATGGGTCTTGATTTCATGGGCATCGTGCTGATTGCCGGTGCCAGCCTCGGCTTCATCCTCTTCGTCATGCTGGTGCTGTCGCGGCTGTATCGCCGCGCCACCAAGGAAGTCTCGTTCGTCCGCACCGGCTTCGGCGGGCAGAAGGTGATCGTCAACGGCGGCGCGCTGGTGTTCCCGGTGCTGCACGAGATCATCCGCGTCAACATGAACACGCTGAAGCTCGACGTGCAGCGTGCCCGCGAGCAGGCGCTGATCACCCGCGACCGCATGCGCGTCGACGTGCAGGCCGAGTTCTACGTGCGCGTGCAGCCGGTCGAGGAATCGATCGCCAATGCCGCGCAGACCCTCGGCATGAAGACGATGGAACCGGAGTCGCTGAAGGAGCTGGTCGAAGGCAAGTTCGTCGACGCCCTGCGCTCGGTGGCCGCCGAGATGGGCATGGAGGAACTGCACGAGCAGCGCACGCTGTTCGTTCAGAAGGTGCAGCAGGTGGTGTCCGAGGACATCCTCAAGAACGGCCTCGAGCTGGAGTCGGTCTCGCTGACCGGCCTCGACCAGACGGGCAAGGAATTCTTCAACCCGGACAACGCCTTCGACGCCGAGGGCCTGACCAAGCTGACGGAAGCCATCGAGCTGCGCCGCAAGAAGCGCAACGAGATCGAGCAGCAGACCGAAGTCGAGATCCAGCGCAAGAACCTCGAGGCCTCGCAGCAGCGCCTGCAGATCCAGCGCGACGAGGAGTACGCCAAGCTCGAGCAGGAGCGCGAGGTGGAGATCCGCCGCGCCGCGCAGTCGGCCGAAATCGCCCGCGAGCAGGCGCAGAAGACCCAGGAAGCCGAGGGCGCGAAGATCACCGCCCAGCAGCAGGTCGACTCGGCCAAGATTGCCGCCCAGCGCGCGGTCGAGGAGCAGCGCATCGCGATGGACCAGCAGCTGAAGGAACGCGAGATCGAGAAGACCAAGAACGTCAACACGGCCGAGGTCAACCAGAAGAAGATCGTCGAGCTCGCCGAGCAGGAGAAGGCGATCGCCATCGCCGAGAAGTCGCGCGCGCAGTCGGAAGCCCAGGCGGCCGCGGACATCGCCCGCGCCGACGCCGTGAAGGCGCAGGAGCAGGTCGACACCGTGCGTGAGGTCGAGCGCGCCGAGCGCCAGAAGCGCATCGAGCTGGTCGAAGCAGCGAAGGAAGCCGAGCGCGAGCAGATCGCCATCACCATCGCCGCAGAGTCGGAGAAGCAGGCGGCCGCCGAGAAGGCCGAGGCCATCCGCACGCTGGCGACGGCCAACGCCGACCAGAAGCGCATCGAAGCCGAGGCGGAAGCCGCGGCCGAGAAGCTGCGCGCCGAAGCGGCGGAAGTGCGGTACCGCGTCGATGCCGACGGCGCCAAGGCGGTCAATGCCGCGGCGAACACGCTGTCGGCCGAACAGATCGAGATGCAGCTCCGCTTGGCGCTGCTCAAGCACCTGCCCGACATCATC